>JAOXSD010000263.1 GCA_025800205.1 Silicimonas sp.
CGATCTGCCGCGCATTGGTCACGATGGTCGCGCCCGAGCCCAGCACACCCGCCGGATAACAGGCCGCCGGATCATTGTTGGCCACCGACCCGCCAATGGTGCCGCGATTGCGCACCGCCGGATCACCGATCTGACCCGCCAAAGCCGCCAGCGCCGGATACGACCCCGCCGCCTCACGCGCCACCGTGGCATGGGGCGTCGCCCCGCCAATCACGACCGCGCCGTCATCCTCGACACAGACGCCCTGCATCTCGGCAATCCCACCCATGCTGACCAGCACCGAAGGGGCCGCCAGGCGCTGCTTCAGCGTCGGGATCAGCGTCTGACCCCCGCCCAATGGCTGCGCATCCTCGGCCCCCAACGCGGCAACCGCGTCGGCAACGCTCGAGGGCTTCTCAAACTCGAAACTGTACATTTCGTCTTCCTTTCCAAAGAGCACCCTTCCGCTCTTCATCTTTTTGGAAATACTCCGGGGAGCGCGAGGGGCTGGCCCCTCGCACCCCAACCTCTCAACTCAGCTGTTCATCGCCGCCCAGACGCGCGACGGGCTGACCGGCATGTCGATGTGATCCACCGCCTTGCCGCCCGCGTTCAGCGCATCCAGCACCGCATTGACCACAG
>JAOXSD010000266.1 GCA_025800205.1 Silicimonas sp.
CAAACGGGCAAATGCCGGGAACGAGAAATTCGTCGAGATCATGCAGACCTTTGAGACTGGCCATGCGGCCTACAACGCCTGGTACAGCGGCGCTCTGGGCGTGGATGCGGGCACCAATCAGACCGAGGCCCACAATGCGGCTCATCTTCTGGCCGGTCCGATGCCGGAGGCACCGATCCCCTACCGTTCGATCGAGGGGCAGAGGGTGCTGGTGACCCCGTCCGAGTTCGTGCTCAAAGGCAATGAGGCGGTGAAGGAAGCCCATGTGACCGTGATGGCCGAGGCTGCAGGCGGCGAGATTGCCATGCTCAACCCGGCGGCGGTGCGCCGCGCGCCGACGAATGTGGAAGGGAATGACCAATGATCGTTCGTATCCTTTTGATGTTCATGGGGGCCCTTGGCATCGGCTATGTCCTGATCATCTTCGGCTGGGGCGCGTCCGTCTCGCTTCAGGTGGCGAATTTTCAGGATGGCAAGAGCGACAGCCTTAACATCACCACGCCGCTCACCTGGTTCGCGGAGGCCAAGGAATACCGCGAGCTTTTCTCGACCGAAAGTTTGAACCGCAACCGCGCGGTGGATTTGGAGATCGAGACCACCATCGACGCGCTGTTGGCCGAGGGCGAACCGCGCCCCGATCCGGCGCTGTTCAGCCTTTATGCAACCGCCCGCGCCCCCGGCGCGCTGATCGGAGAATGCGATCTGGTGCTTGCGCGCCTCGGGACGCTTTGCGACGTGTCCGATTTCGAGGCCAAGGCCGAAACCACCGGCAAGGTTCGGATAAAGGGCGAGCTTGTCTATCTGCCGGCCTATGATCTGGGGTCGCCGGACGGGATCGAAAATGGCGGGTTCGTCTCGCTTTACGAGCGGATCGGCAGGGGCGATCCGCCGCCCAACAGCCGCGAGGGCAAGTTACAGGCGTTGGAAATGGCCGAGGCCCAATGCGACCGGTTGCGGGCCATCTATGGAAATTGCGTGATCGAACGGGTGCGAATCGAGCCGGACCCTCTCAGCGAAGGTGCAGAGTTGCGGGTGGACACGACGCTTCAGGTCTATGCCGACCAGAGCCAGCACAATCGCAAAACCATCACCGCCAGCCTGCGGTCCACGGACGAATAAACCTCAACAGTTCGGCACGTTGACGGCGAGACCGCCAAGCGCGGTCTCCTTGTATTTCTCGCTCATGTCCTCGCCGGTCTGGCGCATGGTCTCGATGGCGGCATCGAGTGGGACGAAGTGCTGCCCGTCACCCCTGAGAGCGAGGGACGCCGCCGACACCGCCTTGATTGCACCCAGCCCGTTGCGTTCGATGCAGGGCACCTGCACGAGGCCCCGGACCGGGTCGCAGGTCATGCCCAGATGGTGCTCCAGCGAGATCTCCGCGGCATTCTCGATCTGCTCGGGCGTGCCGCCCAGAACGGCGGCCAAACCGGCAGCGGCCATGGCCGAAGCCGAGCCGACCTCGGCCTGACAGCCGCATTCCGCGCCCGAGATCGAGGCATTAAATTTCACCAAACCGCCAATGGCAGCTGCGGTCAGCAGAAATTCATCGACGCGGGAGGCGGACGCGCCGGGTACATGGTCGAGCCAATAGCGGATCGTCGCAGGCACCACACCGGCGGCGCCATTGGTGGGCGCGGTGACCACCTGGCCACCGGCGGCGTTTTCCTCGTTCACCGCCATGGCATAGGTGCTGATCCAGTCATTCACCACATGGGGCGCGGTCAGGTTCATGCCGCGCTCGGCTTCCAGCGCTTCCCGGATTTTGGCGGCGCGGCGCCGCACGTTCAGACCGCCGGGCAGGATGCCCTCCAGCTCCAGCCCGCGATCCATGCAGCCCTTCATCACCTCCCAGATCCGGGCGATGCCCGCATCCAGGTCACCGGCACCGCGCCGCGACAGTTCGTTCGCACGCTTCATGGCGGCGATGCTCTTGCCACTCTTCGCGGCCATCTCCAGCATTTCGGCAGCAGATTTGAACGGGTAGGGGACCGGCGCGCCTTCGTCGCTGTCCTTGCCCTCTTCGAGTTCCTTCGCGGTCAGAACGAAGCCGCCGCCGATCGAATAATAGACCTCCTGATGGATCACGTCGCCCTGGGCATCGGTGGCCATCAACTGCATCCCGTTGGCATGGCCGGGCAGGGCATGGTCGTAGTCGAAGATCAGATCGTGTTTGGGATCAAAATTCAGCACCGGCAGGTCATCGGGCGTGACGGTCTTCGTTTCGGCAATCGCCACAAGTGCGGCTTCGCCCTTCTCCGCGTCATAGGTCTCCGGAAGGAATCCCGCGAGGCCAAGGATCACCGCCCGGTCGGTGGCATGCCCCTGGCCGGTGAAGGCCAGCGAGCCATGAAGCGAGGCGCGCAGCCCCGCCACCTGGAAGGCCGAGCCGCGCAGGTCATCGAGGAACCGCGCGGCGGCCACCATGGGGCCCATGGTGTGGGATGAGGACGGGCCGATGCCCACTTTGAACATGTCGAAGACGCTGAGGAACATGATGTTTATCTAGATCGCTTGCGGCGGAGGGCAGGTCTAGGCGCGACGATTCAGACCGGAAAGCCGCCCTGATGTCCTTCTTTGGCCGTTTTTTCCCGCTAACCGGGGGCAAAGCAACGCAAAAATGAGGCGAAGATGTCGGTTCTCGAAGAGGTGGCAGACGGTCTGGCGAAACGGGTGACCGAGATGATGACGGATCTGAACGACGACACGGTGGAGCGTCGGATTGCGGCCGAGATCGGGGCGTCCTCGCCCACTTTGCAGGAGGCGTTCCAGACCGCCATGCGGCTCAGGAAGGCCGAGGTGCGGGGTCACAAACTGCTCGATATGTATGCCAAGGGCGAAGATGTGCCCAAGGCCGGGATCTCGTCCGCGCCGCAGGATTGATCCTGCGGCTGGGGGCTTTGCTCCCAGACCCCCAAGGTACTTACAACAGGAAGAAGGGGTCAGCCCTTCACCAGCCAGACCACCAACACGCCGATGGCCAGTGTGGCGAGGCCCAGCACCCGGCGGGTCTCGACCGGCATCTGATTCAGGGTTTCGAGAAGGTCGTCGAGCCGTCTGGGCAGAAGCGCCAGCACCAGCCCTTCGATGACCAGAACGAGGCCGAGGCCCATGAGAAAGACGTCCATGGGCCCCGGGTCTTTTAGTTGGTGCCAGCCGACATGCCGGCGCCGTCGAGGAATTCGAAGAATTCGCTGTCGGGCGTGATCACCAGGGTCGAGTTGTTGCCCTTGAGCGCGTTTTCATAAGCGCGCAAGGAGCGATAGAAACGGAAGAACTCTTCGTCTGCGCCGTAGGCTTCGGCAAAGATCTTGTTCCGCTCCGCATCCGCTTCACCGCGCACGATCTCGGCTTCGCGGTTGGCTTCCGACACGATTTCGACCACCGTCCGGTCGGCCTGGGCCTGCACCCGGGTGGCGGCTTCTGCGCCGCGGGCGCGTTCGTCAGTGGCTTCCCGTTCCCGCTCGGCCCGCATCCGCTCAAAGGTGGCGGCGAGGTTCTGTTCGGGCAGGTTGGTCTGCTTCAGACGGACATCGACCACGTCAAGTCCCAGCGCCGCCGCTTTGGTATCCGCATTGACCCGGATCCGGTTCATCAAGGCCCCCCGTTCGGGCGACAGGATCGTGCCCGAGGTCACGCCTTCCGCACCAAGGGCTGCGCGAATCTCGTCGATCAGGATTGAAGCCAGCCGGTCTTCGGCCAGACGCACCCCGCCGGGGCCGACGGCCTGACGGAACTGGGTCACGGCTTCTTCGGTGTCGCCGATCCGGTAGCGCGCGAACGCATCGACCACCAGACGCCGGTCATCGGACGGCGTGATTTCGATCTCGGGCGTGTCCAGCGACAGGATCCGGCCGTCATAACGCACCACTTCCTGAATGAAGGGGATCTTGAAGCTCAGGCCCGGGTCGGTCTTGACCGATTTGATCTGACCGAACTGGAGCACCAGCGCCTTTTCCCGTTCGTCGACGATGAAGATCGACGACATGACGCCGACCACGGCGACCACGGCAGCGCCAAGAAGGAGGGTTCCGCTTCTAGCCATCTCAATTGCCTCCCGTGCTGCGGCGCAGATCATTCAGCGGCAGATAGGGCACGACGCCCTGTCCTGATCCGCCGGCCCCTTCGTCAAGGATCACCTTGTCGATGTCACCCAGCACCTTTTCCAGCGTCTCGATATAAAGACGGCGGCGGGTCACGTCGGGGGCCTGTTCGTATTCGCCCAGAACGGCGGTAAAGCGGCTGGCCTCACCCTGGGCTTCGTTGACCACCTGGGCGCGGTAGGATTCGGCCTGTTCCAGAACCTGGGCCGCGTCACCACGGGCGCCTGCAAGCACCCGGTTGGCATAGGCGTCGGCCTGACGCTCCAGCCGGTCCCGTTCCTGTTCGGCGGCCTGCACGTCGCGGAAGGCGTCGATCACTTCGCGCGGCGGGTCGGCCTTGTTGAGGTTGACCCGGACGATGTTGATGCCG
>JAOXSD010000285.1 GCA_025800205.1 Silicimonas sp.
CCCGAAAAGGACCAGACCGCATCCAGATCCAGATGGCCCGCCGCCTGCGCGGCCAGCTCGCCATGGTCACCCGTGAGGATGTTCACCACACCGCCCGGCACGTCCGAGGTTTCCAGCACCTGATAGAAATCGGTCAGCGCCAGCGGATAGGGTTCCGACGCCATCAGCGTGATCCGGTTGCCCATGGCCATGGCCGCGCCAATGAGCGTGACGGGCCCCAAAAGCGGCGCCTCATCGGGCGCAAAAGCCGCGATCTTGCCCACCGGTTCATGCATCGCCAGCGCCACACCGCGCAAAGGCACCCCCTTGGCGCGCCCGTCATACTTGTCGGCCCAAGCAGCCCAGGTGAAGAGCCGGTCGATGGTGGCTTCCACCTCCGCCGCGCCCTGCCGCTTGCCGCTCATGGCGTCGATGCGCGCGGCAAATTCGCCAGCGCGGGCCGAGAGGTTCTCGCCCATATAATAGAGGATCTGCGCCCGCAGATGGCCGGTGGTCTTGCCCCAGCCCTTGGCCCCGTTCATCGCCTCGACCGCATTGCGCAGATCCTTGCGATTGGCGAGCCCGACCTCACCCAGGGGCTTGCCGCGCGGCGACCAGATCTGCCGGGTATAACCGCCATCGGGCCGTGCCTGCTTGCCACCCACATAGAATTTCGCCGTGCGATCCACCGGCGCATTGGCCACACCGTCGCCCGCCGCGTGCGGCGCAATCCGCGTCAGCGCCCGGGCCTTGCCCTTCGCACGCGTATAGGCCCGCAGACCCTCCCAACCGCCTTCGCGGCCAAAGCCGCTTTCGCGCACACCGCCGAACCCGGCCGCCGCATCGAAAAGGTTGGTGGCATTCACCCAGACCACGCCCGCCTCCAGCTTCGGTGCCAGATCGAGCGCGAGGTTCACATTCTCGGTCCAGAGCGTCGCCGCCAGCCCGTAGCGCGTGTTGTTGGCCAGCTCCACCGCCTCGCCCGGCGTCCGGAAGGTGGTCGAGACCAGCACCGGGCCAAAGATCTCCTCCTGCATCAGCGGATCGGAGGCGGAACGGCCGGAAATCAGCGTCGGCGGATAGAAACACCCTTTTGCGGGCATCTCGCAGGCGGGCTGATAGACGTCGCCCGCAGCGCCTTCCACCTTCGCCTTGATCGCCTTCAGCTGCACCGGATCGACCACCGCGCCCACATCGATGCATTTGTCCAAAGGATCGCCCAGCCGCAGCTTGTCCATCCGCGCCTTCAGCCGCCGGGTGAAATCCTCGGCAATCGCCTCGTGCAAGAGAAGCCGCGAGCCCGCGCAACAGACCTGCCCCTGATTGAACCAGATCGCATCCACCAGCCCCTCGATGGCGCTGTCGATGTCCGCATCATCAAAGACGATGTAAGGCGACTTGCCCCCCAGTTCGAGCGTCAGCGCCTTGCCGGTCCCCGCCGTCGCCCGCCGGATCAGACGGCCCACTTCGGTTGAGCCGGTAAAGGCGATCTTGTCGATCCCGTCATGCTCGGTGATCAGCGCGCCCGTCGCCCCATCACCGGTGACGATGTTCAGCACGCCCGCAGGCACACCGGCCTCATGGGCGAGTTCCGCGAAAAGAAGCGCGGTCAGCGAGGTGTATTCCGCCGGTTTCAGCACCACGCAATTGCCCATGGCCAGCGCGGGCGCCACTTTCCAGGCCAGCATCAGAAGCGGGAAATTCCACGGGATGATCTGCCCCGCCACGCCCAGCGCCTCGCGCCCGGGCAGTTCATCTTCCATCAACTGCGCCATGCCCGCGTGATAGTAGAAATGCCGCGCGACCAGGGGGATATCGATGTCCCGGCTTTCGCGGATCGGTTTGCCGTTGTCCAGCGTCTCCAGCGTTGCAAAGAGCCGCGCATGTTTCTGCACCATCCGCGCCAGCGCATAAAGCACCCGCGCCCGTGCCTTTGGATTGGCGGCCCACTCTGCCTGCGCCGCACGCGCCGCTGTAACAGCCGCGTTGACATCGCGCTTGGTGCCCTGGCTGATCTTGGCCAGCGCCTTGCCGGTCGCGGGGTTCTTGGAGGCAAAGAGCTTCGCGGGCTTGGTCCAGCCCCCGCCGATAAAATGGCCGAAGCCCTTCTCATGGGTCTTCAGCCAGTCGAGCGCAGGCCCCGCATCTTCGGGGGCCGGGCCGTAGTCCATCGTATCGAATGCGTCGCGGATGTTCATGCACCGCCTCCCTCAAGTGTCAGGCTTTTGCGAAAGCCCGCCTTATCCCATCCCATGACGATATCCCGCCGAATAGCGGCCCGTCACATGGTGTTCCAATTGCCGTTCGATGTCATTGAGCAGCGATGAGGCCCCGAACCGATAAAGATCATTGCGCAACCACCGGTCGCCCAATTGCTCCTTCACCATCGTCAGATAGGTCACCGCGTCCTTGGCCTTGGAAATCCCGCCCGCAGGTTTGTAGCCGACCCTTTGCCCGGTCAATTCGTGATAGCCCCGGATCGCCCGCATCATCACCAGCGACACCGGCAATGTGGCGTTCACCGGCTCCTTGCCGGTCGAGGTCTTGATGAAATCGGCCCCCGCCATCATGCAGACCCAGGAGGCCCGCGCCACATTCCTCAGCGTGCCCAATTCATGGGTCGCGAGGATCGCCTTCACATGGGCCTCGCCACAGACCTCGCGAAAGGCGCGCATTTCGTCATAAAGCGCCTGCCAATTGCCCGACAGCGCATGGCGGCGCGAAATCACGATGTCGATCTCCTCGGCCCCCGCCTTCACGCTTTC
>JAOXSD010000292.1 GCA_025800205.1 Silicimonas sp.
CATCTCGAACTTTCAACACAATCTGGGTGAGGCGCTGGGTGTCCTCGGCAAAGCGCTGAGCCTTCAGGTCACCGGTGGCTCGACCTCGATGAAAGACGGGTTCGAGCGGATGCGGCAGGCCGGAGCGTCGGCGCGTGAGACCCTGAAACGGGCCGCTGCCGACCGTCTGGGGGTTGATCCGGCGCAATTGCAGACGGCCTCGGGGCATGTCATCACGCCCAATGGCGACAAGATCGCCTATACCGACCTCGCGATGGATGCGGCGGGTCTTGAGCCGGTCGAGGTGCCTCTGCGTGACCCGTCCGAATGGCGGTATCTGGGCCAGACCCAACCGCGTCTGGACATGGTTGGCAAAGCCACAGGCACCGCTGAATTCGGCGTCGATGTCCGCCTGCCGGGTATGAAATTTGCAGCCGTGCGCATGAACCCCAAGCTGGGCGGCGCGATGAACGGCTATGACGACAGCGCCGCAAAAGACATGCCGGGGGTCGAACAGATCGTCGATCTGGGCACTGGCGTTGCGGTCATCGCCAACAACACATGGCTCGCCAATCAAGCGGTTGAGGCGATCGACGTGGACTGGGGGGATGCCCCCTACCCGCCGGAAACCGACGGCATCTTCGCCAAGATCGCCGAGGCGTTTGACGATTCTCCGAACTCGACGATGCGCGATGACGGCGACGTCAGCGTCACACCCGAGGGCGCAACCGAAATCACCGCCGAATACCGCCTGCCCTATTTGGCCCACGCCACGATGGAGCCGATGAATGCCACCGCGCTATATACCGGCGACGCGCTGGAACTGTGGTGCGGCAATCAGGCCCCCACTCTGATCCAATTCCGCGTGGCCAATACCGCTGGTCTGGATACGGATGCGGTGCAGATCCACAC
>JAOXSD010000307.1 GCA_025800205.1 Silicimonas sp.
CCGTCGGTGTTTTCACCGAAGACCCGGTCGGCCTTGTCGGCAGGCAGCGTCTCGGTCTGGCTGAATTCGGGGGCGTCGGAGAAGAGCGGGTCGCCGTAGCGCACCAGCGGGGCCCATTTGTAGCCTGCGGGCACATGGACGGTGAAATCGGTCTGGATCGGCAGTGCGTCGAAGGGGAAGCGGCTGGCGGCGTGGCCAGCGGCCTGCGCGGAGGTCGACGACAGCAGCGTGCCCACGCCCATGGCGGCAGCGCCCGAGCCGAAGGCCAGCACACCGCCCAGGAAGCCGCGGCGACTGACGGCCTCTTCGACCACCTTGTCAAATTCGTTCTCTTCCGGGCGGGGATCGTTCAACTCGTCCCAATCGTCCCAACTCAGTTCGCTTTTGTCGATATCCTGCATGGCTGTCTCCCTGTCATGTGAGGTGGATCGCAGAGCGCAACAATCCTGCCGCGCCCGGCGTTTTTGATCGCGATCCGCAAAGCCTTTTTGACGGTTTTGTAACGAGATCATGAAACACCGGGATGCGTTGACGCACCGGCGGCCTTGGGGCAGTTTGCCGGCTAGGTTGGGGCGACCAGACGGGAGACGAGTATGGCCGAAGATGTGTCAGATCAGAAAACGGGCGCCGTCGACCACGCCTTTCAGCACACCAGTTCCAAAGGCGCGGACTTCCGCACCTGGTTTCGGGGGGAGCACACGAATTTCAACCCCAAGCTTGACCAGATCATGGGGGTCGAGGGGCCGGAGAAATTCGTCCTGCATGGCTGGTTGCCCGAGGAACCGCTGATCGAGAAATCGACCCAGATCACCGCCTTTGGTTCGTGTTTTGCCGCCAATATCTCCAACTGGCTGAGCGAACGGAACTTTCGCGTGCTCAACAAGGCGGAGGATCAGACCCGCGCCTATGTGGTGACCATGGGCGAGGGGATGGTGAATTCCTTCGTCATCCGGCAGCAATTCGAATGGGCCTGGGAAAACAAGGTCTTCGAACAGGCGCTCTGGCATGGCTACAAGGCCGAGGAATACGGTTATGACGAGGAGGTCCGGCTGGAAACCAAGCGGATCTTTGACGAGACCGAACTCTTCATCCTCACCTTCGGCCTGTCCGAGGTCTGGTATGACGAACCCACGGGCAATGTGTTCTGGCGCACAATTCCCAAGGATGTCTACGATCCCGAGCGGCACAAGTTCCGGCTCTCCACGGTGGAGGAAAACCGCGACAATATCCGCGCGATCTATGATCTGATCCGCAAGCACCGGCCCGATGCCAAGGTGATCATCACCCTGTCGCCGGTGCCGCTGATTGCCACGTTCCGCGATGTCTCCTGTATCACCGCCAATTCGGTGTCCAAGGCGACGCTTCGGGTCGCGGTGGACGAGGTGCTGCGCGATGTGCGCGAGGAGGGGTATCTTTTCTACTGGCCCTCCTATGAGCTGGTAACGGATGTGTTTCGCAGCCCCTACAAGGCGGATCGGCGCCATGTGCGTCCGGTGGTGCTGAATTATATCATGCGGCTCTTTGAAACCGCCTGGTGCAAGGACAATGCGCTGGCCGAAGGGGAGTTGCTGCAAAGCTGGGTGCGCGCCCATGTGGCCGCAGGCACGCTGCCGGGGGAATTGCAGGGAATCCTGGCCAAGCGCAAACCCTACAAGCTGCGGAAATTCCTTGCGGATGCGAAGTTTCATGACGACAGCAAGGCGGATGCGGCGATGCATGCGCTCTTGGGCGAGTTGCTGGAATTGTGGCGCAAGGAACGGGCCGAGCGGGAGGCGGGAGAGGCCGCCTCCTGACCTGATGTGCATCTGCGCGCAGAGCCTGCGGTTTCCCGCGGGTTTTGCCATGGATCCCGGCAAGCTACCTTAAGGTCAGCTTAGCAAGGAGACCAAGATGCTGGATCAGATCCAAGGATTGCACCACGTGACATCGCTGGCCTCTTCGGCGGGTCAGAACAACCGGTTTTTCACCGATCTTCTGGGCCTGCGACGGGTCAAGAAGACCGTGAATTTCGACGCCCCCGATGTCTATCACCTCTATTATGGCGATGCGCTGGGCACGCCCGGCTCGGTGATGACCTATTTCCCCTTTCCCCAGGCCGCACGCGGGCGCCATGGCAGTGGCGAGGTCGGGCGCACGGCGTTTTCCGTGCCCGAAGGCACGCTGGAGGCCTGGGCGGAACGGCTTGCGGCGGGGCAAGCGAAGGGTCTGGCCCGAGACACCCGGTTTGGTGAGGACCGTCTGCTGTTCGACGGCCCCGATGGCGAAGGATTTGCGCTGGTGGCCACTTCGGCGGATGAGCGCGCGCCCTGGACCGGCAACGGCGTCGGTGTCGCCCTGGCCATTCGCGGCTTTCATTCGGTCGACATGCGTCTGAAGGACAATGGCGCGACCGGTGAATTGCTGGAATTCATGGGCTACCGGAAGCTTGCGACCGAGGGCAACCTGACCCGCTTTGCGATCGAAGACGGCGGGCCCGCCCATGTGATCGATGTGGAAACCCTTGATGCGCCGCCTGCGGATCAGGGCGCAGGTTCGGTCCATCACATTGCTTTTGCGGTGGAAAACCGTGCCCGGCAGATGGAGGTGCGCGAGGCTTTGCTGGACACCGGATATCAGGTCACCCCGGTCATCGACCGAGACTATTTCTGGGCGATCTACTTCCGGGCGCCCGGCGGCGTCCTGTTCGAAGTGGCGACCAACGAGCCCGGTTTTGATGTGGATGAGGACAGTGCGCATCTGGGGGAGGCGCTGAAACTGCCCTCGCAACATGCCCATCTGCGCGGCCAGCTGGAGCGCAGGCTCGAACCGATCGGCTGAGCCTGCGCGGTTTGTCAGCGGAACATCGGCGGCCGGGCGTCGACCCAGGCGCCTTCGGATTTGCCCGATTGGGCCACCGCCGAAATCGCCGCCATCGAGCGCAGCCCGTCTTCGGCGCGGGGATAGAGATCGGAGGCCGGATCGGGCCTGCGCCCGTCCTTGCGGGCGCGGATCACCTCGGCCAGATCGGTGTAGATATTGGCAAAGGCGAGCGGCATGCCTTCCGCATGGCCGATGGTGACGCGGCTGGCGCGGTCGGCTTCGGGCGAGAGGTTCGCCTCGCCGCGCTCGATCACCTGGAGGCGTTCCCCGAGCGGCATCCAGTACAGCTGGTTGGGCTGTTCCTGGCTCCAGCGCAGCCCGCCATTTTCGCCATACACCTGCAATTCTAGCCCGTGCTGGCGCCCGATGGCGACCGAAGAGGTCCAAAGCCGCCCCACGGTGCCGCCTGACATGCGGAAATTGACCATGGCGTCGTCTTCCAGTTCCCGGCTTGCAATGCAGGAAACCAGATCGGCGGAGAGGCGGTCGACCTCCTGACCGGTCACGAAGCTCGCCATATGGAGCGCGTGAATGCCGCAATCGGCGAATTGCGCCGAAACACCGGCCTGGGCCGGGTCATAGCGCCAGCGCACCCGCGGATTGTCGGCATCGGCTGCATCCGCATGGTGCCCATGGGCAAAATTGGCGACCACCAGACGGATCTGACCCAGATCGCCACGGGCCACCATGGCGCGCATGTGGCGGACCAGCGCATAGCCCGAATAGCCGTAATTCACCGCGCAGATCCGGCCGGTGTCGCGGCTCAGGCGGACGATTTCCTCGGCCTCGTCCACGGTGATGGTCATCGGCTTTTCGCAAAGCACGTCGAACCCCGCGCTCAGATAGGCCTTGGCGATCTCGAAATGGGTGGCATTGGGCGTGGCGATGGTGACCAGATCAACCCGGTCGTCGCGGGCTGATTCGCCCTCCAGCATCTCCTGCCAGTTGCCATAGGCCCGGTCGCCCGCAAGCCCCAGCTTTTCGCCATAGGCCCGCCCGGCTTCGGGCCGGTGGTCCAGCGCGCCGGCCACAAAGGCAAATTCGCCGTCGACCGCAGCGCCCAAACGGTGGGCCGGTCCGATCTGGCTGCCTTCGCCGCCGCCGATCAATCCCCAGTTCAGTTTCGCCATGATGCACCTCCTTGGCGGGGAATCACCCGCGCCTCCTCTGAGGCGTCTCTAGCGAAGGGAGGGAGGGTTGAGAATCGGTTTTTGAAACCGGTTGCAAAAATTTGACTGCGCAAAAATGCACAAGGCCGCCCGTGGGCGGCCATTGTTTCAACTTTCGGGGCGGTTCAGCCCTGACGCGCTTTGAACCGGCGCTGTGTCTTGTTGATCACGTAGACACGGCCCTTACGGCGCACCACGCGGCAATCGCGATGACGGTTCTTCAGCGAACGAAGCGAGTTGCGGACTTTCATCTGCGCTCTCCATATCGCGGCGCGAATTGCGCCTGTTTCCCTTTTGCCGCAGGCCCCTGCGGCGGTGAATGGTGGGCGGTACTGGGATCGAACCAGTGACCCCTACGATGTCAACGTAGTGCTCTACCGCTGAGCTAACCGCCCTTCCAGAAAGAAGAGACGCGGGGCAGGCCCCGCGCTCGGGCCGTTCTATAGTCCCAAGCCAAAAACAGTTCAAGGGCTTTTGGCGGCTGATGTGATTGTCTATAGTCTGTCGTGGGGATGTAGGAGTTCATTGGTGACCGCGTATCATTTGCAAATGCCGGAGGTCCGGACGACCAGCGTTGTATTTGCCTCGCCCCATTCCGGTCGAGACTATCCGCGCCGTCTGATCCGAAACTCCGTTCTTGATGAGCGCACCCTGCGGTCGTCCGAGGATGCTTTTGTCGATCAGCTGTTTGCCTCCGCCCCGCTGGAAGGCGCACCGCTTCTCACCGCCACCGCCCCGCGCGCCTGGATCGACGTCAACCGGGCCATTGATGAACTTGACCCGGCGTTGATCGAAGGGGTGCGCAAATCCACCCATAACCCCCGTGTTGCGTCTGGTCTGGGCGTTGTGCCCCGGGTCGTGGCCAATGGGCGCGCGATCTATCGCGGCAAGCTGACCTGGGCCGAGGTGGATGACCGGCTGGAGACGATCTGGCGGCCCTGGCATCAGGCCATCGACACGCTGATGGATGATTCCGTGGCCTTGTTCGGCGATGCGGTTCTGATCGATTGCCATTCCATGCCTCATGAGGCGATCGAGACGATTTCCCACCCCCATGGGGCGCGTCCCGAAATCGTGCTGGGGGACCGGTTCGGTGCGGCGGCTTCGGCCGATGTGGTCGACCGGGTCGAAGCCGCCTTTACCGCCGTCGGTCTGCGGGTGGCGCGGAATTCGCCCTTTGCCGGGGCCTATGTGACCCAGCATTACGGCCGCCCGGCCTGCAACCGCCATGTGGTGCAGATCGAAATCGACCGGTCGCTTTACATGAATGAACAGGCGATTCGCCCGAACAGCAATTTCGATGCTTTCCGTGGTCTGATCCGCCGGGTGGTGGCGGATATTGCCCGGATCGGGCGGTCGGACCTGCGGCTGGCGGCCGAATAGACCGGCGCTGGGACGTTCAGTCGTCCTTTTTGCGGTTCTGCAGCCAGCGGAAGCCGACAAACATCGCCACAAGCACCACCACCCAGAAAATCAGATCGCCCATCAACGCCTCTCCTTGTTCGGCTAGCGCGGCATCGGCAGCGCGCCGGTCTTATACGCGGTCCAATCCTCAATATCCGGATAATGCAGCCGCCGCCAAGCCCGCACCCGGGGGTTCATGCGCCGCCGCCACAGGGGCGGGATCATCGCCAGCACCCCCATGATCCCATAGCCATGGGGCAATTGCGGCGCCTCATCGGCCCCATAGGTCTGCAAAAGCGGGTAGCGGCGGTCGGGTTTGTAATGGTGATCGGAATGGCGCTGCAGGTTGATCAGGAACCAGTTGGTCGCCCGATGGGCGGCATTCCAGCTGTGCCGGGGCGCCACAGGTTCATAGCGTCCCTCGCCCAGATGGCGCCGGGTCAGCCCGTAATGTTCCATGTAATTCACCAGTTCAAGCTGCCAGACCGCCACCAGCGCATGGATCAGATAGAGCGCAAGGCCAAGCCAGCCGCCGATCAGCACCGCCAGGGCCAGAAAACTGGCCTGCAGGGCAAAATAGCGCCAAAACGGATTGGTGCGATCCCAGGCGGGACGTTTGGCGCGTTTCAGAAGCGCCACTTCGGCCCGCCAGGCGGAGCCGGGGCAGGCCCGCAGAACCCGGGCAAAGAAGCGGTGGAACCCTTCGTTGTAGCGCGCGGTGACCGCATCGCGCGGTGTGCCCACATAGCGGTGATGCACCAGCAGGTGTTCGGAGCGGAAATGCCCGTATTGCACGGAGGTCATCAGAAGATCGCCCAGACGGCGTTCGAAACGGGGGGATTGGTGCATCAATTCATGGGCATAGACGATGCCGACGGCCCCAGCGGCAATGCCCAGCCCGATGGCGACGGCGACCATTTCCCAAAGGGCGAGGTGATCGGCCCGGACCATGTAGCCGATCACGCCGAAGACGCTGGCGATTTGCAGGGGCGCCCAGGCCCAGGTGATCAGGCGATAACCGAGAAGCGCGCTCTCGGGGGTCTCGGGATCCGCATTGCGGGTGTCGAGGCCGAGGGCGAGGTCAAGGGCGGAGAAGAGCCACCAGGAGCCCAGCGGCACCAGCAGCACCGCCCAGCCACCCCAGATCGCCGAAAGCCACATCAGCGGGATCAGCAGCAGTGTTGCCCAGAACGGTAGGACGTTGAGGAAGGAGAGGCGTCGGGCCTGGCTCATGCCCCCTTATTTGAGGGCCGGGGCGGTTTCGTCAACGGCCAAGTCGTAAGCCTTGCGCATAACCGTGGGAAAGGCGCCGGGGTCGAGGGCGGTTTCGAACCGGCCCCGGTCGGGGGTGCAGTCCCGGGGCAGATCGGCAATGCGGATCGCCAGGTGTAGGTGGAAATGGGTGAAGGTGTGGCGCACCTCGGCCCCCGGATCGCGCCAATCACCTGCCACGGGCGGTGCCGGATCGGGGTTGCCTTCCACCCAATCGCTGCCGGGCCAGCCCAGCATGCCGCCCAACAATCCTTTGTCGGGCCGGGTTTCGACCAGCCAGGCGCCATCGGCGCGACGGCCCAGATAGGCAATGCCATGGCGGGTTGGTTTGGGTTTCTTCCGGGTTTTCTTTGGCAATTCGGCCTGCATCCCGGCGGCGCGGGCCTGGCAGGGCTCCATCCAGGGGCAGATGCCGCAGGCGGGCGATTTCGGCGTGCAGATCGTGGCACCCAGATCCATCACCGCCTGGGCATAGTCACCGGGGCGCGCGCCGGGCGTCAGCCCTGCGGCATGTTCGGTCAGGAGCGGCTTTGAGTGCGGCAGTGGCTCTTCGACCCGAAAGAGGCGCGACATCACCCGTTCCACATTGCCGTCGACCACCACTTCGGGCTGATCATGGGCGATGGCGGAGATCGCGGCGGCGGTATAGGGCCCGATGCCGGGCAGTTTAAGAAGCCCGTCGCGGGTCTTGGGAAAGACGCCGCCATGGTCATTGGCCACCACCCGGGCGCATTTCAGCAGGTTGCGGGCGCGGGCGTAATAGCCGAGGCCCGCCCATTCGGCCATCACATCGGCGTCTTCGGCCGCCGCCAGATCGCCGACCCGGGGCCAAAGGGTGGTAAAGCGCAGGAAATAGGCCCGCACGGCGGCCACGGTGGTCTGTTGCAGCATCACCTCGCTCAGCCAGACCCGGTAGGTGTCGGGCACCACGCCCTGATTGCGGTCGGCGGGAGAGACGCGCCAGGGCAGGTCTCGGGCGGATTTGTCATACCAGGCCAAAAGCGTCCGGGCGCAGGGTTCACGCAAGTTTTATGCTCCGCTATTGCTTAACACTGGCGCAGGCGCCACGGCTCTTTACAATGTGGCGTCAGTGGAGGATTGCAAGCCCGTGTCGAAAAAGGCGACCCCTGCGAAACCGACCCGCCGAAGGCGCGGGTTTGAACGGGCTTCGAGCCTGGTGTCGTCGCGCGTGTCCCGGGCCAGCGAAAGCCGGGGATTTGCGGTCTCCCGCCTGCTGACCCACTGGGCCGATGTGGCCGGGCCCGATGTGGCCCGGATCGCGCGCCCGGTCGATGTCGCCTATGGGCGCGGTTTCGGCGCCACGCTGACCCTGCTGACAACCGGGGCCAATGCGCCGATGCTGGAAATGCAGAAAGAGGCGATCCGCGCCCGGGTGAATGCCTGTTACGGCTATGCCGCCATCCAGAAGGTGCGCATCACCCAGACCGCCGCCACCGGTTTTGCCGAAGGCCAGGTCGTCTTTGGTGAGGCCGCCGAAGACCACCCGCAGCAAGCGCCGATCCAGCCCGAAGCGCGGGCCGCCGCCCGCGATGTGGCCAATGACGATCTACGCCAGGCGCTGGAACGTCTCGGCTCCAATGTACTGACGAAATCCAAATCATAAGGACACCCCCATGACCCGAAGCCTGACTGCTCTGCTTGCACTCGGCGCAATCGCCCTTGCTGGCGCCTATTTCATGGCGCCAAGCAGCAACAGCACCGATCCGTTCGGTGCCGCCTTCGCCCAATCCGCCGATGAGATCGACACGTCGTCGATCATCGACATGCGGCTGGGCAATGCCGAGGCCGCCGTCACCGTGGTCGAATATGCGTCCTTCACCTGTGGCCATTGCGCGAATTTCCACGCCGAGAACTACAAGAAGCTGAAGGCCGATTTCATTGACACCGGTCTGATCAACTTCATCCACCGGGAGGTGTATTTCGATCGTCCGGGTCTTTGGGCCGGGATCACCGCGCGCTGTGGTGAGAATGCCGACAGCCGCTATT
This sequence comes from Silicimonas sp., assembly GCA_025800205.1. Lineage (GTDB taxonomy): Bacteria > Pseudomonadota > Alphaproteobacteria > Rhodobacterales > Rhodobacteraceae > CALKXV01. The sequence continues at coordinate 8,712 of JAOXSD010000307.1, forward strand.
TCGGCATTATCGACATGATCTACGCGCAGCAGCGCAACTGGGCGAGCGCGGACAACAGCCCCCAGCAGATGGTCGATGCGCTGCGCAAGATCGGCAAGACGGCAGGTCTGGCCGATGCCGATCTCGACGCCTGTTTTGCCGATGGCGACCGGGCGCAGGCGCTCTATGCCTTCTTCGTGAAGAACACCGAAGCCGACAAGATCAACTCCACCCCCTCCTTCGTGATCAACGGCACGCTGCACAGCAACATGCCCTATGAGGAGCTGAAGGCGCTGATCGAAGGCGAACTGGAGGGCTGACGCCCGCGGCGGCGGGGGTCGACCCCGCCGCTCAACCCGGTAAAAGCGGTTCTGGAAGTCAGAAGGAACCGCCCATGCACCCGCTCACAGGTCTCAAGGTCATCGAACTCGCCCGCGTTCTCGCAGGGCCATGGGCGGGGCAGACGCTCGCGGATCTGGGCGCGGAGGTGACCAAGGTCGAGGCGCCCGGCGGGGACGACACCCGCAAATGGGGCCCGCCCTTCATCGAAAAGGACGGCGACCGCTCGGCGGCCTATTTCCATTCCACCAACCGCAACAAACGCTCGGTCATTGCCGATTTTCGCACCGATGAGGGGCGCGAGACCGTGATCGAGCTCATTCGTGACGCCGATGTGGTGATCGAGAATTTCAAGGTTGGCGGGCTGAAGAAATACGGGCTCGATTACGAGAGCCTTGCCGCGATCAACCCGCGTCTGGTCTATTGCTCGATCACCGGGTTCGGCCAAACCGGGCCCTACGCGGAACGCGCGGGCTATGATTACGTGATCCAGGGCATGTGCGGGCTGATGTCGGTCACCGGTGATCCTTCGGGCCAGCCCCAGAAAGCCGGTGTTGCGGTCACCGATATCTTCACCGGGCTTTATTCCGTCGTCGCCATTCAGGCCGCGTTGATGCAACGCAATGTCACCGGCAAGGGCCAGCATATCGACATGGCGCTTCTCGACACCGGGGTGGCGATCATGGCCAATCAGGCGCTGAACTACCTCGCCTCGGGCGACGCGCCCACGCGGATCGGCAATGCCCATCAGAACCTGGTGCCCTATCAGGTCTTCGACTGCGCCGACGGCTGGGCGATCATCGCCACCGGTAATGACGGCCAGTTCCAGCGGCTTTGCACGCTTCTGGGCCGAGAGGATCTGTCTGCGGATCCGCAGCACGCCAATAACGCGGGGCGGATCGCCAATCGCGAAGCGCTGATCGGCGAGATCAACAATGAGACCCGGAAACGCACCCGGGCCGATCTGCTGGCCGATTGCGAAGCCTCCGGCATTCCCGCCGGGCCGATCAACGACATGGAAGACGTGTTCAAGGATCCCCAGGTGATCGCCCGTGGCCTGCAGGCCGAGGATGGGGGCATCCCGCTCGTCCGCCCGCCGTTCCGGTTTTCGGGCGCCGATCCGGTGGTGCCGAAAGCGGCGCCGGGGCTGGGGGAGCATGGGGAGGGGTAATCTCCCATTTCTTGAAAATTGGTAACCCATGTGATACCAATAGGGCATGTTCGAGGTTATCGTCTTTTTCAGCGAAGACGGAGCATCGCCATTTGAAGACTGGTTCAACAATCTCGATGCGCTGGCGGCGGTGAAGGTCACGACCGCAATCGCGCGGATTGAGGCTGGAAATCTGGGCGATGTTAAGCCGGTCGGCCAGGGGGTGTCCGAACGGAGGATCCCGTTCGGGTCGGGCTACCGGTTGTACTTCGGTCAGGATGGCGAGACGCTTATCGTCTTGCTGGCGGGCGGTACGAAACGGCGCCAGCCAAGGGACATCGCCCGGGCTCAGGTGCTTTGGGCCGAGTACAAACGCAGAAAGAAGGGCGATTGATCATGCCTCTCACCCGCAGTTTCAAGGACACAGTCAGAGCCCGCGCAGCCCGCGACCCCGCGTTTCGGGAAGGGTTGTTTCGTGAGGCCGTGGAAACGCTTTTGAGCGATGATCTTGCAACCGGCAAACGGTTGTTGCGTGAATATGTCAATGCGACGATAGGGTTCGAGGCGCTGGCTCTCGAGTTGGACAAAAGTCCGAAGAGCCTGATGCGCATGCTTTCGGCGGGTGGCAATCCGCGTGCTGACAATCTCCTGGCCATGATCGGCCATCTCAAACGGCGTGAAGGGCTGGAGATCAGCGTAACCCGTTGAAACTATGATTCTTCTGGGATCAAACATATCTGGGGTGAGCGGCGCAGGCGCGAGGGGCAGCGCCCCTAGACCCGCTCCTTGATCACCCGATCCAGCGGCCCCGTATTCTCGAACCGCAATCGCACCGGCAGGGTCAGCACCTTCTGGCGGAACCCGGCAGGCAGTCGCACCGCGTCCTTCTCGGTGGTCACCAGTTGGGCGCCCAGGGCCGCCGCTTCCAGTTCCAGCCGTTTCATCAGCGCTTCCGAGAGGGGCTGGTGATCGTCGAGCGGTTCGGCGCGCAGGAGGTCGGCGCCCAATCCGCGCAGGGTGGCAAAGAACTTCTCCGGCCGTCCGATGCCCGCGAAGGCCAGCACCGGCAGGCCCGCCCAATCCATGCCGGTTTCCAGCACCTCGAGTGTTGCTTCCACCACCGGCATTTTCAGCGCCTCCCCCCACTTGGCGCGGAACCGGGCGCGGGCCTCGGGCGGGCCGATCAGCACCACCAGATGGGTCCGGTGCAACCCGGTCGCGACCGGTTCGCGCAGGGGGCCCGAGGGGATCACGCGGCCATTGCCGAACCCCGCTTCCGCATCCACCACCAGAATGCTGAGCGCCCGGGCCACGCCGCGCGTCTGATGGCCGTCATCCAGCACGATGACGCGGGCGCCCGCGCGGGTGGCGGCCTGCAGGCCCCGGGGGCGGTCCCTGGCAACCCAGGTGGGGGCGAAAGCCGACAACAGGAGCGGCTCATCGCCGACCTCATCCGCGGAATGCTCGCGTTCCTTGACGCGAAGCGGGCCGGTTTCGGAGCCGCCATAGCCACGGGTGACCACATGGGTGTCTGCGCCAAGCCGCATCACCAGATCCATCACCATCGGGGTCTTGCCGGTGCCACCCACATTGAGATTGCCGACCGAGATCACCGGCGGGCCGGGATCGAACTTGGGCGCGGCAATGCGCCGGGCGGTGGCGGTGGCATAGAGCGCGGCGAGCGGGGCAAGAAGATGCGCCTGCCAGCCCGGGTGTTCGGGTGGGTTCGACCAGAAACCGGGAGGACGCATCAGGGTGTTTCCGCGTCGAGCAGGGTCTGGTCCATCACCTCGACCAGCCGTTCGACCACGCCGGCACTTTCGGTGGTCACCGCCCAGCCCGCCTGGGCCAGCGCGGCGGCGCGGTCGGGGGCGAGCAGGGATTGCACCGCCTCGCCGAGATCCTCGCTCCCGGTGACTTCGAGCGCGCCGCCCGCTTCGGCCAGGGCCAGATAGCGCGGCGCCACATCGCCCACTTCGGGGCCGTGCAGGACGGCAGAGCCGAGCGAGGCGGGGTCGAACGGGTCGGTGGCCACGCCTTCGGTCCAGAAGCTGCCGCCCATGAAGGAGGTCGGCGCAAGCCGGTACCAGAGGCCCATTTCCTCTTCGGTATCGGCGATATAGACCTGAATATCCTCCTCGGGATCATCGCCGTCAGACCGCAGGGCGGTGCGCCAGCCTGCGGTCTCCATTGCGTCCCGGGCGGCGGGCCCGTTCTCCGGGTCATCGGGAACAAGGATCAAGAGCAGCCGGTGGGCGGCGCGGAAGGCGCGGCGGTGGGCGGCCTCGATCAGCGGGATTTCCGACATCTGCACCCCGGCGGCCAGCCAGACCGGTCGCCCGCTCAGAAGGGTGACCATCGCGTCGCATTCCGCCTCGTTGCAGCCCGGCGCATGGACGCTGTCCTTCAGGGGGCCGGTGATCTCGACCTCGGTGCGCGTGTCATCCATCGCCGGGCGCAGCCAGCGCGCTTCGGCGGCAGAGCCTGCAAAGCAGGCGCGCATCAGCTTGAGATAGGCGGGCACCCGGTGCGGCACGCCGCGTTCACGGGCAACGTAGAACAGGGGCACATCGGCGCGGGCCGCGGCCTGGATCAGCCGGGGCGAATCCACCTCACCCAGCACGAGGCCCAGATCCGGGTGCCAATGGTCCAGAAAGCGGGCGATGGAACCATGGGTGTCCACCGGGGTCAGCTGGTGGATGACCCCCTTGGCCACATTCGGCACCAGCGCCCGGTCGCTTTCCGTGGTCACCAGGCAATGAACCGGTTCTTCGCGCAGAAAGGACAGTTCCTTGCAGATCGACAGGACCGAACCCGCATCATGTCCGTTGCGGGTGATCAGCCACAGAAGACAGCCTTCGGGCCGCGCCACCTCCGCCTTGCCAAGCCGCTCGGCGGCTTCCGATCCCTCGGATTTCCCGGGCGCCAGCCGCACCTTGTCGCGCAGCCTCTGCGCGGTCGCGGCCAGCCGCGAGATCAGCCGGGGGCGGGGCTCGCTCAGCTGTCCAGCTCCTCGGTCGACGAGGCCTCGGCCGCCTCGTCACGTAGCCGGTGCAGATGGGCGATGAAATAGCGCATATGGGCATTGTCCACGGTCCGCTGCGCCTCGGACTTCCAGGCGTTATAGGCGGATTGGTAATCGGGGAAGATGCCGACGATATGGATGTCATCCACATTGCGGAAGACGTTTTTGGTCGGGTCGGTCAGCTCGCCGCCAAAGACGAGATGCAGTCGCTGGGCCATTGGAATTCCCTTGTTTGCTTGTGTTCAGAATGCGTCACTTGCGCGGTACTTTCAATTCCACCCGGCCTTCCGAGGTCAGGGCGAAGGTGGTGCCGCCTTCAAACACCACCGGGGTCAGCGCGTTGCCCCAACCGGCGCCGGTGTCCACATTGACCCGGTTGCCGTAATGGGCGGGGGCATCGACCGGGGTGTGACCATGGACGATCAGTGCCTCGTGATCGCCGGTCTGCCACAGGAACTCATCGCGGATCCACAGCAGGTCGTCATCGTCCTGCGCTTCCATCGGAAAGCCCGGGCGAATGCCGGCATGGACGAAAATCATCCCCGCCTCCCGGTGCCAGAGCGGCAGCGACGCGATGAAATCGCGATGCGCCTGGGGCACCTTGGCCTGTGCGCGGGCGCGAAACGCCCGGTCCCGCTCCAGCAGCTTGCGCTTCACCCCGTAGGAGGCGAGCGTCGCCGCGCCGCCCATATTCGGATGGTGCCAGGTCATGCCGCGCCGCAACCGGGGGTGGGAGCCATCGCCACCGTCAAGGAAATCCAGAAAAAGCTGGTCGTGATTGCCCCGGATCACCAGCCAGTCTGCACCCCCTGCGATCCCGTCGATCAGAAACTGGATCACGCCCCGGCTGTCGGGCCCGCGATCCACCAGGTCGCCCAGATGGACCACCAGTGCCTCTTCGGCCCCGTGTTCCGCGCGATCGGCGGCAATGGCGGCATGGGCCGCCTTGAGCTTGTCCAGATGTCCGTGAATATCGCCAATCGCATAGATCATGGGCGGGTCTTAATCGCTCTTTCGGGCTGCGGCCAGTGCCGGTTCTGCCCGAGACCGGTTAAGCTTTCGCAACTGTGTGCGTCAGGCCCGACCCGGCCGTGTGACCGGGTCGGGGCAGGGGGTCAGGCGACGTCGAAGACGAGTGGGCGGACCTGGTCGAACATGCCCGTGGCTTTCAGCGCGCCGATCACCGGTTCGGCCACCGGTTCGTCCACATAAAGCAGCGCGATGGCATCGCCGTTCTTCTCGTTCCGGCCCAGTGTAAAGTTCGCGATGTTCACCCCGTTGCTGCCCATCGTGTTGCCCAGCGTGCCAATGATGCCGGGCACGTCCTCGTTGGTCGTATAGACCATATGGGCGCCGATCTCGGCATCAATGTTGATGCCCTTGATCTGGATGAACCGCGGCTTGCCGTCCGAGAACACGGTGCCTGCGACCGAGCGTTCGCGGGTGTCGGTCACGATGGTCAGCTTGATGTAAGCATCGAAGACACCGGATTTTTCCTGAGTGGTGGTCGACACTTTCACGCCACGGTCTTCGGCAATCACCGGGGCACTGACCATGTTCACATCCGGGTTCGCGGCCTTGAGGATGCCCGCCACGGCCGAGGCGCGCAGGGCGGCGGTGTTCATCTTCGAGACTTCCCCGTCAAAGAGGATGTTGATGGCGCGAATGGGCTCATCGGTCAGCTGGCCGATGAAGGCGCCCAGATGGCCCGAAAGCTTGACCCAGGGGCCCATCACCTTGGCCTCTTCCGCCGTCACCGACGGCATGTTCAGCGCATTGGTCACGGCCCCGGTCAGCAGGTAATCCGACATCTGTTCGGCGACCTGCAGGGCGACGTTTTCCTGCGCTTCCGTGGTCGAGGCGCCCAGATGGGGCGTCACCACCACGTTGGGCAGGTTGAACAAGGGCGAATTGGTCGCCGGTTCTTCGGCAAAGACGTCGAAGGCCGCGCCTGCCACATGGCCGGATTTCAGCGCCTCGGCCAGTGCCGCCTCGTCCACCAGACCGCCGCGCGCACAATTCACGATGCGGACGCCGGGCTTCAGCTTGGCAATCGCCTCGGCCGAAAGAATGTTGCGGGTCTTGTCGGTCAGCGGCACATGGAGCGTGATGAAATCGGCGCGACCCAGAAGGTCATCGAGTTCCACCTTTTCCACGCCGATCTTGGCGGCGCGTTCTTCGCTGAGGAAGGGATCATAGGCGATCACCTTCATCTTCAGCCCGCGCGCCCGTTCGATCACGATCGACCCGATATTGCCCGCGCCGATCACCCCCAGCGTCTTGGCGGTCAGTTCGACCCCCATAAATTTGGATTTCTCCCACTTGCCCTCATGGGTCGAGGCACTCGCCTCGGGGATCTGGCGGGCGACGGCAAACATCATCGCAACCGCATGTTCTGCCGTGGTGATCGAGTTGCCGAAAGGCGTGTTCATCACGATCACACCTTTTTTCGACGCCGCCGGAATGTCGACATTGTCGACGCCGATCCCGGCCCGCGCGACAACTTTCAGATTGTCAGCCGCGTTCAGCAGCTTTTCCGTCACCTTGGTGGCTGAGCGGATGGCCAACCCGTCGAATTGCGGGATCAATTCCAGCAACCGGTCTTTGTCCTTGCCCAGATTGGGCTCGAAGGTCACGTCGATGCCGCGATCGCGGAAGATCTGCACGGCGGTTTCGGACAGCTTGTCGCTGACCAGCACTTTGGGTTTCTGTGTCATGTTCTCAATTCCGATTGTGTCAGGCCCCGCCGCAGCCTGTGCTGCAGGCGGGCCGAAATAGGGTCAGGCCGCAGCGGTCAGCGCCGCGATTTCCGCCTCGAAAGCCCAGTCGAGCCAGGGGCAGAGCGCTTCGAGATCCGCGGTTTCCACCGTGCCACCGCACCAGATCCTGAGGCCCGGAGGGGCGTCGCGATAGGCGCCGATGTCATAGGCAACATTCTGACTTTCCAGTCGTTTTGCCACGGCCTTGGCAAAGGCCGCCCCGTCACTGATCCGCGGATCGGTGAATTTCAGGCAGACGGAAGTGTTCGACCGGGTCTCGGGGTCGACGGCCAGATTGTCGATCCAGTCGCGCGCGGCACAGAAATCATGGAGCACCTGCGCATTGGCATCGGCCCGCCCGATCAACCCCTTGAGGCCACCGACGGAAATCGCCCAATCGAGCGCCTGCAGGTAATCCTCCACCGCCAGCATCGACGGCGTGTTGATCGTGGCACCCTCAAAGACGCCCGCGATCAGCTTGCCCGCTTTGGTCAGCCGGAAGATCTTCGGCAACGGCCAGGCGGGCGTATAGGTTTCAAGACGTTCCACGGCACGGGGGGAGAGCACGATCATCCCGTGTGCCGCCTCACCGCCCAGCACTTTCTGCCAGGAGAAGGTCACCACATCGAGGCTGTCCCAGGGCAGATCCTGCGCGAAGGCCGCCGAGGTGGCATCACAGATCGTCAGCCCTTCCCGGTCGGAAGGGACCTCGAAAGACGGCGGCACCCTCACCCCCGAAGTGGTGCCATTCCAGGTGAAGACCACGTCGGAATTCCAGTCGACGGCACCCAGATCGACGATCTCACCATAGTCTGCCGTGGTGACTTTCGCGTCCAGTTTCAACTGCTTGACCACATCGGTCACCCAGCCCGCGCCAAAGCTCTCCCAGGCCAGCATCTCCACAGGCCGCGCGCCCAGCAGGTTCCACATGGCCATTTCCACGGCACCGGTGTCCGAAGCGGGCACGATGGCCGCGATGTACCCATCCGGCACTCCAAGGATTTCCTTGGTGCGTTCAATGGCATCTTTCAGCTTGGCCTTGCCGATGGCAGCCCGATGCGACCGACCAAGGGCGGCATCCTTCAGACTGTCCAGCGAAAATGCGGGGGGCTTGGCACAGGGGCCAGAGGAAAAACGCGGATTGTCCGGCCGCGTCGCCGGTTGTGTGGTATCCATTTCTGAATATCCTTCCAGATATGCGCCCTTCGTTGGGGAAGGGTGTCCCACGGACGGACATACGGAACCCCAGTAAAAACAGCAACAGTCAAAGGCGATCGCCATGCAGAAAAATGCAGGCAGATGCAGAACGATGCGGGAACGCAGCGCCACAATTGGTACAAATCTGACACAAGTGCGGATACCATTTTTCCGCTTTGTTCTCACTCGGGAATGCGGACATGAACTGGGAAGTCGCCCGCCAGCGTTCGTGGCGGAAATTCGGGAGTACAGCCCGCAATAAGATCATCACATTTCTGGCGGGCAATGCGTCAGATCATGGCTTGGGCAAATGGTGCTCGAAGGAGACTTTCCTGCGATATGGCTCCCAATCCAGTGCGCCGCCCGCACTCGAGGGAGGCGCAGATGCCGGACCTCAATCGATTCGAATGGCTGAAAGCCGTCCTGCAATGCCCCGCCAAAAATGGGGGGATTGCCAGAGCGCCTTGGCCGAACGGGCACCTTGGAAACGGTATGCCGATCCTTCATTTTTCCGCTTCTGACAGTCGACGTTGGATTTGTTGCGGGAGGGCTATGATGCCAAGGCCGTGGCCATGCGTGGAGGTTGGAAAGATGCGGCAGCGGTGATGAGAGACTACGCCCATGCTCTTGAAGATCCGACCGTCACAGATGTGCTTTTTGGCACAAAACCGAAACAAAGCTGCAAGTGAATTCACTCAAGTGTCTGACAAGATATGGGAAAAAAAGAACGCTACCCTTCGTTGGGGAGAGGGTGTCCCACGGATGCGAATACTCAAAGGCGGGTGAAAAAACAATAAAACTGGCCGCTCGGGAGTGAGTGGAGTTTTTCGACGTTAGATCAATGTGTTGCGGCTGGGGGTGCCGGGCTTGAGATCAGCCCATCAATTGCCCCAGCTTCATCGCCAGCGCCATGTCGCCCGAGACCTTGATCTTGCCCATGGCGAATCCGGTCATCGGGTTCATCTTGCCGTTCATCAGCCTATCGAGGTTCTTCAGGCTCATGCGGATCGTGCACTCGGCGTCACGGTCTTCCAAGAGCGCCTTGCCATCGGCCAGCGTGATCACACCGTCGTCGCCGCAATCAAACTTGATGATGTTGTCGAGCGGGCGCTTGTCGAGACCGGTCTGCATCCGGTCCGCGAGTGTCTGTAGGTCCAAGGGGAAGTTCCTTCGTCTGATGATGCCGGATGACGTTATCGTCACCCGGTCACCAAATCACGAAGAACGCAGGGTCAACCGAGCGCCTTTTGCAGGTTCTCGTCGATCTTGTCGAGGAAGCCCATGGTGGTCAGCCAGCCCTGATCTGGGCCCACAAGCAGGGCGAGATCCTTGGTCATGTGACCGCTTTCAACCGTCTCGATGATCACCCGTTCCAGCGTTTCGGCGAAACCCTTCAGTGCTTCGTTGCCATCCAGCTTGGCGCGGTGCTTCAGCCCCCCGGTCCAAGCATAGATCGAGGCAATCGAATTGGTCGAGGTCTGTTCGCCCGCCTGATGCTGCCGGTAATGCCGCGTCACCGTGCCGTGTGCGGCCTCGCTTTCGACGATCTTGCCATCGGGCGTCATCAGCACCGAGGTCATCAGGCCCAATGATCCGAACCCCTGCGCCACCGTATCCGACTGCACATCGCCATCGTAGTTCTTGCAGGCCCAGACATAGCCACCCGACCATTTCAGCGACGAGGCCACCATGTCGTCGATCAGCCGGTGTTCGTACCAGATTTTCGCCTCGTCGAATTTCTCCTTGAATTCAGTCTCGAACACCTCCTGAAAGATGTCCTTGAACCGCCCGTCATAGGCTTTGAGGATCGTGTTCTTGGTCGAAAGGTACACCGGCCAGCCCAGGTTCAGACCATAGTTGAGCGAAGCGCGGGCAAAGTCGTAGATCGACTTGTCGAGGTTGTACATCGCCAGCGTCACGCCCGCCTCGGGGGCGTCGAAGACCTCCCGCTCGATCACCTCGCCATCGGCCCCTTCGAACCGCAGGGTCAGCTTGCCCGCGCCGGGAAAGCGGAAGTCGGTGGCGCGGTACTGGTCGCCATAGGCGTGACGGCCCACCACGATGGGCCGGGTCCAGCCCGGCACCAGGCGCGGCACATTCTTGCAGATGATCGGCGCCCGGAAGATCGTGCCGCCCAGGATGTTGCGGATCGTGCCGTTGGGGCTGCGCCACATCTCCTTCAGACCAAACTCCTCGACCCGCGCCTCATCGGGCGTGATCGTGGCGCATTTCACCGCAACGCCGATCTCCTTGGTCTTTTCGGCCGCATCGATGGTGATCTGGTCACGGGTCTCGTCGCGCGCCTCGATGCCCAGATCGTAATAGAGCAGATCCAGATCCAGATAGGGCAGGATCAGCTTGTCCTTGATAAAGGCCCACATGATGCGGGTCATTTCATCGCCGTCCATTTCGACGATGGGGTTTTCCACTTTGATCTTGGTCATCGGCTGGCCTCGCTGGCGGGGGAATCTGCCTGCGACATAGCGGAAGGATCACGATTTGGCTAGACGGTATGCGACGGTATACTGTTCAAATTCGCCGGATCAGGCGAGTGTGACACCGGCCTCC
>JAOXSD010000314.1 GCA_025800205.1 Silicimonas sp.
AGCACCACCTTCTGCTGATTGCCGCCGCTGAGTTTGCCCACCGGATGATCCGGCCCGGTCGCGGCGACCTTCAGGGTCTCGATGGCAGAAAGCGCCTGTCGCCGCTGTTCGGTCTCGGAAAACCGGCCAAAGCGCGACTTCAGCGGCATCAGCGGCAGCGCCACATTGCTGGAAATGCTGCGATCCAGGATCAGCCCGGTGCCCTTGCGATCCTCGGTGATCAGCGCAAAGCCATGGGCCACCCCGTCGCGCGGCGTCACCGGATGGATCTCGCGCCCGTCGAAACGGATCTCGCCCCCATAGCCGCCGCCGCGCGCGCCGAAAAGCGTTTCCAAAAGCTCGGTGCGCCCCGCGCCCAGAAGGCCGCCCACCCCCAGCACCTCGCCGCGCTTCAGATCAAACGACACATTGTCCAGCACCTTGCGATGGCCGTCCCGGGCGCTGAGGTTCCGCACCTCCAGCACCACCTCGTCGGTCGCAGGCGCCGTGCGGGTGACCGGATTGATCTCGACAGTGCGGCCAACCATCATCTGGATCAGCTCGGCCGAACTCGTCTCCGTCGCCAGCCGCGTGCCGATCAGATCGCCGTCGCGCAGCACCGTCACCCGGTCGGAAATCTCGAACACCTCATCCATCCGGTGCGAGATATAGACCACCGCCACACCCTGCAGCGCCAGGTCACGCACCACTTCCATCAGGATATCGGCCTCGGCCTGGGACAGGGCCGAGGTGGGTTCGTCCATGATCAGCAGCCGCGCATTCATCAACAGCGCCCGGATGATTTCCACCAGTTGCTGTTCGCCGACCCGCAGATCCTTGACCGGCGTATCGATATCCAGCGTGAAGCCGAACCGCGCCAACGCCTTCTGCGCCTTTGCGCGCAGCGCCTTGCGGTCGATGAACGTGCCAAACCGCTTGGGTTCGTGCCCCAGCAGCACGTTTTCCGCCACGGTCATCTCGGGGATCAGGCTCAATTCCTGATGCATGATCACGATGCCATGGGCCTCGGCATCGCGGGGCGCGTCAAACGCCACCGGCACACCGTCGATCTCGATCTGACCAAAGCTCGGGCGCTGCACCCCGCTGATGATCTTGACCAGCGTGCTCTTGCCCGCGCCGTTTTCGCCCATCAGCGTGTGGATCTCGCCGCCCGTGAAGGCGAGCGTCACGTCGCGCAGAACCGAAACGCCCGAAAAGGACATCCCGATCCCGCTCAGGTCGAGCGCGATCTGGCTCTCGGTGCCTTGTCGTTCACGCAGCGCGGATTCGCTTCTCGTCATCCTGGCGCCTCCCCTCACCAATCTCACGCACAGCGATGTGCGTTTCATATACGAAACCACACTCGCCAATGAAGCGTCAAGACCCATTTTGAAGCGCGGCCCGATGCAAGGGTTTCGCGCGACGAAGCAGAGCTGCGACGGTCTGGAGAAGGACGCCTGGTCGCGGGGGCAAGGTCGTCGAGTCGGCACCATCGACCAGCATCAGCGGGTCAACGGGTCGGAATGGCGATTCGAGCGCGGGAAAGGCCGCCGTCAGGCGACCTTCCGGCCGCTGGGCTTGATGGTGAAACGCGCGGTCTGCGGATCCGCGGCATAGTGCTCTTCCAGCTCTTCCAGCCGGCCGGTCAATTCGGTGACACTGTCGAGAATGTACCGAACGCTTTTGTCCTCCATGAGGTAGCCGAAGTTCAGACGCACCCAGCCGGGCTTCACAAGCTCCCGGCCCGCCTGCAGATCTGCAAAGAGTTTCCGCGACCGGTCCTGATCGATGTCAAGCAACCGGTGGGCATAGGAACCGGCACAGGCACATCCGCCCCGGGCCTGGATACCATAGACATCGCTCAGCATGCGGGTGAAAAGCTGGTGATGGAATGGGGATCCGTCCCGGCAGGACACGCGGAAGGAAAAGATCGGCAGCCGGTTCGGATGGTCGGTTCCCAGCAGATCAAGTTGCCCCTCGCCCGACCAGGCCTCCAGCGCCATCCGGTTCATCTCGGCTTCCCGGCGCGAGATCAGGCTCTGGCCGATCTCATCCTTGACGATGAAGGCCAGCGCGGCCCGAATATCACCGACCACATTGGGCGTGCCGGCCTCTTCGCGGGCTGCGACATCGGCCGAATAGACATGATCCCAGGGCGACACGAAACTCACCGTGCCGCCACCGGGGCAGGACGGCTTGTCGGTCGCGACGGCGCTGTCGCGCAGGATCAGCACGCCACTGGCGCCCGGCCCACCGACGAATTTGTGCGGCGACACGACCACCGCATCCTTCCGGCAATCATCCGCCGGGTTCATGTCGATCGGCAGGTAGGGACCACCACCGGCATAATCCCAGACCGACAGCGCCCCATGGGCCTTGAGCAGGCGGGTGACCGCATCGGTGGGCGTGACGATACCGGTCACGTTCGATGCCGCCGAGAAACTGCCGATCTTGACCTTCGCATCCGCATGTTCGGCTAGGGCGGCGCCCAACTGGTCAAGGTCCGGCCCCCCGGCGGCCGCCTCGGGAATCTCGATCACCCTCGCCTTGGTTTCACGCCAGGGCAGCAGGTTCGAATGATGCTCATAGGGGCCGACAAGGACCACGGCGTCCTCGGCCTCGTTCACTCCGAACAGGCTGACCAGCCGGTTCAGACCGGCGGTGGCCCCCGACCCGGTGAAGATCACGCGACACCCCTCCGCATTGGTCAGCCGACCGATTTCGGCCCGGGCCTCGGCCCGCAGCCGGGTCATGAAGGCGCCGCAGAAAGACGCTTCCGTATGGCTGTTCGCATAATAGGGCAGCACGGCATTGCGGATGTAATCCTCGACCTGGGTCAGGGCCCGGCCCGAGGCCACATAATCGGCATAGGTCAGCGGCACGTCGCCAAACAGACCCGGGATCACAACACCCTCGCCGATCAGCCCGCCACGCAAATCGCGCAGGATGTCATCGGAGGCAAGAGAGGCTCGGAAATCGGCAAGAGACATCTGAATACTCCTTTGCGCCAAACTACACGTGCTTAGCCGCAAACTTGATCCAAATATCTCAAAAGACCGGCATCATTTGATGGCTTTGATCGAATTATCGATCAATTCTTGGGTTGATTACTTTCCCGCTCAAACCAGACGAACCGGCAAAGCCGTCGGCCCGCGAAAGGCAAAACCCCTGAACGTGACCTCGCCTGCAGGGTCCGCGACAAGTCCGGGAAAGCGGTCGAACAGCCGTGGCAGGACAGCCGCGACCAGACAACGATAAATGTCACCACCCATGCATCTGTGCGGCCCCAATCCGAAGCTCTGATGCGCAACCCGGGCACGGTGAATGTCAAAGAGATGGGGGTCGCGCCAGTAATCTTCATCATGATTGGCCGACCCCTGAACCACCATGATGGTTTCCCCGACAGGCAGCACGATGCCGCGCAGAACCAGCGGTTTCTGGACGATCCGGGGGCTGGCCTGGATCGGTGCGACCCAGCGCAGGCCTTCCTCAATGGCCGCCATCCAACGGCCGGTCGCAATGCAATGGCGCAGCTGATCGGGATGGCTCAGAAGCCCGTGCAACATGGTCAGAAGCGCGTCCCGGGTCTCAACAATGGCCCCGCCGATGCAGATCTTCATATTGGTGCGGATCTGGCTGAGCGGCAGCGGCGTCGGCGCATTGACCATGGTCGACAGAACCGACCCATCCGGCTGCGACCGGCGATGGGCGATCATGTGATCGAAGCACCGGTTCATCTCCTCATTCGCCCGGTCACTGACCGCAAAGATGTCTGGATCGAACCCGGCGTTCATGGCCCCGGTGATCAGGGCACTGGCCCAGGTGAACAGCCGATCCACGGCCTCCGGCCCGACCCCCAGAACCCGGCTCAGAAATTCTGCCGCCAGGGGCACCGCCAGCGCCTCGCGCAGATCGACCCTGCCATCGGCGGGCAAGGCACCGATCACCGCATCGGCAATCTCCTCGGCCTGAGCCGCCCAGACACCCGACAGATGGCGCTCGAAAAACGCGCCGCTCATCGCCGCACGTTCGCAGAGATGTTCAGCGCCATCTTTGCGCATCAGCGTATGGCCGCCGAAAGCCCGCTGCATCGGCGTGGTGCTGTCGGACGATCCGAAATGGGCGGTGTCGGTCTTGGCCAGATGGGCATCATCGGCCTTGGTCAATACCACCCGATCGATTGCCGCAATCCGGGCAATCGGCATCTCGCGCCGCAAGCGCCGGTAGACCGCCGCCGGATCGCGGTCCAGCATCTCGAGCGTGGTCAGATCATCGACCGGGGCGGGCTGCGCCATCATTCCGCCTCATGGGAAATCTCGACCTGGCTGTTCAGCGAATTGCTGACAGTGCAGATCGACTTGGCTTCGGCCACCAGCCGGGCGGCCAGATCCGCATCCTCAACCAGCCTGCCGGAAATCGCGATATCGAGCCGCTCCACCCGCCCGGGCAGATCCAGCGACTTGGTCCCATTGATCTCCACCTCGAACGGGGTCAGCGCCACCTTGTGCTGCGCGGCGGCCCATTCCATGGATTTCACGATACAGGCGCCAAGCGCGGCCAGCATCGTGTCCACCGGCGTCGCGGCAGGCGGATGCAGGCTGGTCTCGCCCCCCGCGCCTACCCCGTAGCGCATCTGATCGGCGCCATCGAAGACCACCCGGATCGGGCCGAAGCGTTTCGGTTTCAACTTCATGGTCGGTGCACCTTTCTCTCAGAACAGCAGGTCGGGCAGGAACAGGGCCAGGGCGGGAAACAGGGTCAGCAGGACAATCGCCACGAGATGGATCAGCCAGTAGGGCACCGTGGCCGCCGCCACCCGGCCCAGACTGACCTCGTTGTTGGTGAGCGCGGTCAGCACCGAAAGGTTCAGCCCCACAGGCGGCGTCACCTGGCCGATCTCGATCACGATGGTGATGATCACGCCGATCCAGATCGGATCGAAGCCGAGCCCGGTCAGCAGCGGAAAAACCACCGGCAGGGTCATGATCATCAGCGACAGCCCGTCGAAAAGACAACCCAAAGCCAGATAGATCAGAACCACGATGGCCAGCACCGCATAGGCGCCCATGCCGCTCTCGGCCACCACC
>JAOXSD010000332.1 GCA_025800205.1 Silicimonas sp.
AACAGATGGGCGCCATGCCCGGCGGCGGGCTGCCCGGCGGTCTCGGCGGCCTGGGTGGCGGCGCGGCGCTGCCTCCCGGTCTCAGCGGGTTCGGCAAGAAGAAGTGACGCAGGTCGCGCGATCTCTCAGCACCACGCGTCTGGCGTTGCGTGCCCCCCGGGCGGCGGATCTCCCCGCCTATACGGCCTTTTATGGCAGTGATCGCGCGCGCTTTCAGGGCGGGCCCTACACCCATGTCCAGTGTTTCGAGAAATTCGCCGTGATGATCGGCCATTGGGAGTTGCGCGGTTTCGGCCGCTACGTGATCGAGGCGGAGGGTCAGGCCATCGGCCATGTGGGCCCGTTGCAGATGGGCGATGATGCGGAACCGGAACTGACCTGGTCGCTCTGGTCGGAAGCGGCCGAAGGTCATGGCTACGCCACCGAAGCCGCCACTCATGTCGCACACTACCTGCTGAAAGACTGCAACTGGCCCCGGCTGGTGGTGCTGATCCAGCCCGAAAACAGCAAATCGATGCGCGTGGCCGAAAAACTCGGCGCCCGGCTGACCGACATCGCGCCCCCCGCCTGGTATCAGGGTGCCAAGGTCTTCCACCTGGACGAAAGATGCGCCGCATGACGCCGCTCGCCGCCCATATCCCGGTGCTGGAAACCGAACGGCTGCGCCTGCGCGCGCCGGTGAAGGCGGATTTCGACGCTTATGCCGAAATCCTGATGTCGGACCGCGCCCGTTACATGGGCGGACCGCACAGCCGCAATCAGGCCCGGGCCGGGTTTGACGCCGATGTGGCAAGCTGGCTTTTGGACGGGTTCGGGTACTGGACGGCGGAAGATGCAACCGGCACGCCCATCGCCTTCCTCGGCATCATGCACCCCGAACATTTCCCCGAGGTGGAACTGGGCTGGTTCACGACCGAAGCCGCCGAGGGCAAGGGCTATGCCTATGAGGCCGCCAATGCCGCACTCGACTGGGCTTTCGGCCCCGGGGAACGTGACACGCTGGTCAGCTATATCGACCCGGAAAACACCCGCTCCATCGCGCTGGCCGAGAAGCTCGGCGCCAAACGCGACGCGGATGCCACTGCCCCCGATCCGACCGATCTGGTCTATCGCCATCCCAAACGCGGCGCCTCGGGCGCGGAACCGACACCCAATGGAGGACGCCCATGAGGGACGCCGTCACCCGCGCCGCAGAAATTCTTGCAGGCCATCGCGACAGCATCGACCGGCTCGATGCGGTGCTGGTCTACACATTGGCCGAACGCTTTTCCCACACCCAAGCCGTGGGCAAGCTCAAGGCCGAACACGACCTGCCGCCTTCGGACAAATCCCGCGAGGCCGCCCAGATCACCCGGCTGGAGCAGCGGGCCAAAGATGCCGATCTCGACCCCGAGTTCGCCAAGAAATTCCTGAATTTCATCATTCAGGAAGTCATCCAACACCACAGACAACATCAAGAAAAGTAAAGGAAACTCAAAATGGCTATGAAAATTCGCCTCGCCCGTGGCGGCTCCAAGAAACGCCCCTTCTACCGCATCGTGGCCGCTGACAGCCGCATGCCGCGCGATGGTCGCTTCATCGAAAAGCTGGGCACCTACAACCCGCTGCTGCCGAAAGATTCGGAAGAGCG
>JAOXSD010000333.1 GCA_025800205.1 Silicimonas sp.
ACGTCGAGATTGTGTTCGATCACCACCACCGAATTGCCCTGCTCGACCAATTCATGCAGCACTTCCAAAAGCTTGCGCACATCCTCGAAATGCAGCCCCGTGGTGGGTTCGTCGAGGATATAGAGCGTGCGGCCGGTGGCGCGTTTCGAGAGTTCCTTCGACAATTTCACCCTCTGCGCCTCGCCGCCCGAAAGCGTCGTCGCCTGCTGGCCGACCTTGATATAGCCGAGCCCCACGCGCATCAGCGCATCCATCTTCTCGCGGATGCTCGGCACCGCCTTGAAGAACTCCTGCGCATCCTCGACCGTCATGTCCAGCACTTCGGCAATCGACTTGCCCTTGAACTTGATCTCGAGGGTTTCGCGGTTGTAGCGCGCGCCCTTGCAGGTCTCGCAGGTCACATAAACGTCGGGCAGAAAGTGCATCTCGATCTTGATGACCCCGTCGCCCTGACAGGCCTCGCAGCGCCCGCCCTTGACGTTGAAGCTGAACCGCCCGGGCTTATAGCCGCGCGCCTTGGCCTCGGGCAGCCCCGAGAACCAGTCGCGGATCGGGGTGAAGGCCCCGGTGTAGGTGGCCGGGTTCGAGCGCGGCGTGCGCCCGATGGGCCGCTGGTCGATGTCGATCACCTTGTCGAGATGTTCGAGCCCCTTGATGGTTTCACAGGGTGCTGGCGTCTGGCGCGCGCCGTTGAGCGCCATGGAGGCGGTCTTGAACAGGGTTTCGATGGTGAGCGTCGACTTGCCGCCGCCTGAGACGCCGGTGACGCAGACGAATTTGCCCAAGGGGAATTCGGCGGTGACGTCTTTCAGGTTGTTGCCGGTGGCCTTGATCACCTCGACGGATTTGCCCTTGCCCGGGCGGCGGTCCGTGGGCACGGTGATCTCGCGGCGGCCCGCCAGATAGTCGCCGGTCACCGATTTCTTGTTCTTGATGATCTGGTTCGTGGTGCCCTTGGCCACCACCTGCCCGCCATGGACGCCGGCACCTGGGCCGATGTCGAAAACGTAATCCGCCTCGCGGATCGCCTCTTCGTCATGCTCCACCACGATCACCGTATTGCCTTGATCCCGCAGGTTTTTCAGGGTGGTCAGCAGACGGCCATTGTCGCGCTGATGGAGGCCGATGGAGGGTTCATCGAGCACATAAAGCACGCCGGTCAGCCCCGATCCGATCTGGCTCGCCAGCCGGATCCGCTGGCTTTCGCCGCCCGAAAGCGTGCCCGCGTTGCGCGAGAGCGTGAGGTATTCGAGGCCGACGTTGTTGAGAAAGCCCAGGCGTTCGCGGATTTCCTTGAGGATCGCATGGGCGATCTCGTTTTTCTGTTTCGTAAGATGGTTCGGCGCATCCTCGACCCAGGCGAGTGCTTCGCGGATCGACATCTGCACCACCTGCCCCACATGGAGCCGCTTCGCCTTGTCACCCGCCGGGCCGATCTTCACCGCCAGCGCTTCGTCGCGGAGACGGTAGCCTTCGCAAGCGCCGCAATGGCGGTTGTTCTGGTAACGCTCGAATTCCTCGCGGATCCAGTTGCTGTCGGTTTCCCGGTAGCGCCGTTCCATGTTGGGAATGACGCCCTCGAAGGCGCGGGTCACTTCGTAGACGCGGCCGCCTTCGTCATAGCGGAAGGGGATTTCCTCGTCGCCCGAGCCATAGAGGAACACCTGCTGCACATGTTTCGGCAGGTCTTTCCAGCGGGTGTTGGCGTCGAATTCGTAATGTTTTGCAATGGCTTCGATGGTCTGCTTGAAATAAGGGCTCTTGCCCTTGCGCCAGGGCGCGAGCGCACCATCGTAGATTTTCAGGTTCTGGTCCGGGACCACGAGCCGTTCATCGAAGAAGAGCTCGACTCCGAGGCCGTCGCAGTCCGGACAGGCCCCGAAAGGCGCGTTGAAGGAGAAGAGCCGCGGCTCGATTTCCGGGATGGTGAAGCCGGAGACGGGACAGGCGAAATTCTCGGAAAAGGTGATCCGCTCCGGCTCGCCCTCGCGCGGCGCGGTTTCCAGAATGGCGATCCCGTCGGCCAGGTCGAGCGCGGTGCGCAGGCTGTCGGCAAGGCGGGTCTCGATCTCCGCCTTGACCACGATCCGGTCGACCACAACGTCGATGTCATGGCGGAACTTCTTGTCGAGCTTCGGCGGATCTTCCAACTCGTGAAAGGCGCCATCGACCTTCACCCGCTGAAAGCCCTGCTTGCGCAACTCCATGAATTCCTTGCGGTATTCGCCTTTCCGGTCGCGTACGATCGGCGCCAGAAGATAGGCCCGCGTGCCCTCTTCCAGTGCCATGATCCGGTCGACCATATCCTGGACCTGCTGCGCCTCGATCGGCTGATCGGTGGCCGGGCTATAGGGCGTGCCCGCGCGGGCGAACAGCAGCCGCATGTAATCGTAGATCTCGGTCACCGTGCCAACGGTGGAACGCGGGTTCTTCGAAGTGGTTTTCTGCTCGATGGAGATCGCGGGGCTCAGCCCGGTGATGTGATCCACATCGGGTTTTTCCATCATGTCGAGGAACTGGCGCGCATAGGCCGAAAGGCTTTCCACATAGCGGCGTTGGCCCTCGGCATAGATCGTGTCAAACGCCAGCGAGGATTTGCCCGAGCCCGACAGCCCGGTGATCACCACCAGCTGGTTGCGCGGAATGTCCACGTCGATGTTCTTGAGATTGTGCTCGCGGGCGCCGCGCACTTCGATGTTCTTTTGCTCTGCCATGGGATCCTCTTGGGGGGCAGTTCAGAGATAGCGGGCGCGCCGCCGAACTCAATGGGGTCAAAAAGAACATTAGCGGAACATTAACGCCCCGTCACGGGGGAAAGCGCGATTTGCTGTGGATAAGCTGTTGCGCGCGGCGCGCGGCGCCTGATTTTCAGGCACCGCCCGCCGGGGGATCAGATGTGGATCACCCGGTCATAGGCGTCGAGCACGCTTTCATGCATCATTTCCGAGAGCGTCGGATGGGGGAACACGGTTTCCATCAGGTCTTCCTCGGTGGTTTCCAACTGGCGGCCCACCACATAGCCCTGAATGAGCTCGGTCACCTCGGCGCCGACCATATGGGCGCCCAGAAGCTCGCCGGTCTTCTCATCAAAGACGGTCTTCACCATGCCCTCGGGTTCGCCCAAGGCAATCGCCTTGCCATTGCCGATGAAGGGGAAGCGGCCGACCTTGACCTTGTAGCCCAACTCCTTGGCCTTCGCCTCGGTATAGCCCACGCTCGCCACCTGCGGATGGCAATAGGTGCAGCCCGCGATGCTTTCGGGTTTCACCGGATGGACCTTGTTCTTGCCCGCGATCAGCTCGGCCACCATGACGCCCTCGT
>JAOXSD010000338.1 GCA_025800205.1 Silicimonas sp.
GAAGTCGGTCCATTCGCGGTCAAGCTCGATGCCCTCGTCGAAGGCGACCCGGGCGATGTCACCGGCGATGGCGCGGATGCGGTCGGCGGGGATGCCGATTTGCGGGGCGACGGTTTCGGGCGCGTAGGTCTCGGCGAGGTATTTCTCCGCCATATGGTGGAGCACGGGGCGGTGGGTGACGCCTGCGTGGCGGTAGCTGGCAGAGAGATCCGGCTGAACGCCCGGCGTGTCGAAGGCCTCGGGCTTGCCGGTGCGGCGGTCGATGACCAGTTTCTTGCCGGCCTCATTGGTGAGGATCAGCCCGTGTTCGTCGCTGGCGGGGTCTTCATTGACCAGACAGGGCGCATCGGTGAAGCGCGCGAGATAATCGAGATCGATCCGGCCTGCCTTCATCAGACAATGGGCGAGGGACAGGATGAAAAGCCCGTCCGTGCCGGGGGTGATGCCGACCCATTCATCGGCCACGGCATTGTAGCCGGTGCGGATCGGGTTGACGCCTATGACCTTTGCGCCGCGTTCCTTGAGCTTGCCCAGACCCATCTTGATCGGGTTGCTGTCATGGTCTTCGGCGACGCCGAAGAGGAGGAACAGCTTGGTGCGATCCCAATCGGGCTGGCCGAATTCCCAGAAGGCCCCGCCCATCGTGTAGATGCCGGCAGCCGCCATGTTGACCGAGCAGAAACCGCCATGGGCGGCGTAGTTCGGCGTGCCGAAATTCTGTGCCCAGAAGCTGGTGAAGCTCTGGCTTTGGTCGCGCCCCGTAAAGAAGGCGAGTTTCGATTGGTCGGTCTCGCGGATCGGTTTCAGCCATTTGACCGCGAGATCAAGGGCTTCGTCCCAGGAAATCTCCTCGAACTCGCCCGAGCCGCGCGGACCCACCCGCTTCATCGGGGCGCGCAACCGGGCGGGCGACAGGTGCTGCATGATGCCCGAGGAGCCCTTGGCGCAGAGCACGCCTTTATTCACCGGGTGGTCGCGGTTGCCTTCGATATAGGCGACCTGACCGTCCTTCATGTGAACGTTGATCCCGCAGCGGCAGGCGCACATGTAACAGGTGGTTTTGCGCACCTCATCCGAGACTTTGGGCGACGTGTCGAGTTTTGGTGCGTTCATGCTGGTCTTGCCCCCTCCCCGGGCGGATGACTGGCGCGCTTACCCTACGTGACGGGAGCGTGCTTGTCTTACTGCCAGAAGTCAAAGGCGGTTAGGTCCAGTTTCGGCGATTGAATCTCGGCCGTCGCGCTGACACAACCGCCTCAGAATGACGGAGGGCGCGATGATGCGGCATGGTGGCAAGCTTCTGGTGGACTGTCTCGAGGCGCTGGGCGCGACCCGGGCTTACGGCGTGCCGGGGGAATCCTATCTGACGGTGCTCGATGGGATGTACCAATCGGGCGTCACTTTCGTGAATTGCCGCAACGAGGGCGGTGGGGCCTTTATGGCAGCGGCCCATGGCAAACTGACGGGGCAGCCGGGGCTTTGCTTTGTTACCCGCGGACCGGGGGCGACCAATGCTTCGATCGGGGTGCATACGGCGATGCAGGACAGCGCGCCGATGATCCTGTTCGTGGGGCAGATCGAGACCACCGCCCGCGACCGCGAAGTGTTTCAGGAGGTGGATTACCGCGCCTTTTTCGGCCCCATCGCCAAATGGGCGGTGGAGATCGAACATGTGGAGCGGATCCCGGAACTGGTGTCGCGCGCCTGGGCGGTGGCCATGTCGGGCCGACCGGGGCCAGTGGTGGTGGCGCTGCCTGAGAACGTGCTGGGGGCGGAGACAGAGGTGGCGCCGATCACTGCCGCGCCGGATATCGCCCGGCCGGTGGCGGCGCCTGCGGATATCGAGCGGGCGCGGGCGGCTTTGGCAGGGGCGAAACGCCCGGTGATCCTGGCGGGGGGCGGCGGCTGGTCGGATGCCGGCTATCGGGCGCTCGAGCGGTTTGCCGGGGCGAGCGACATTCCGGTGGTGATGGCCTTCCGGTATCAGGACCGGTTCGACAACACGCTTTCCACCTATACCGGCGAGGCGGGGGTCGGCATGCTCAAGGGCGTGCGGCAGACCCTGAGCGAGGCCGATCTGGTGCTGGCGCTGAATGTGCGGTTTGGCGAGATGACCACCGACAATCACACAGTTTTCGATTTGCCGAAGATGAAGGCGGTGCTGGTTCATTCCCATCTGTCGGATGGGGAATTGGGCAAGATCTATCAGCCGGATGTGGCCTTGCAGAGCTGCCCGAATGCGCTGGCCGAGGCGCTGGCGGAGGCGCCGGTGACCGGTGATTGGAGCGCGTGGCGCAAGGCTGCGCGGGCGCGCTATGAGGCGAGTTTCGATCTGCCCGCATTGCCCGGTCCGGTGCGGATGTCCGATGTGATGGCGCATCTGCGCGAGAGGCTCGATGGGGACGCGATCCTGGCCAGCGGGGCGGGCAATTTCTCGATCTGGAACAACAAGTATTTCCGCTATGGCCGTGACAACCGGCTTTTGGCGCCGCAATCCGGCGCGATGGGATATGGTCTGCCTGCGGCGGTGATGGCCAAGGGGCTCCATCCCGAACGACAGGTGGTCTGTTTTGCCGGCGATGGGGATTTCCAGATGAACGGGCAGGAGCTGGCGACGGCGGCGCAGATGGGCGTGGGCCCGGTGGTGCTGGTTCTGAACAACGGCACCTATGGCACGATCCGGATGCATCAGGAGAAACATTTCCCGAACCGGACCAGCGGCACCGATCTGGTCAATCCGGATTTCGCCGCCCTGGCGCGGGCCTATGGCATGCTGGGCGAACGCGTTGAAACCACGGAAGATTTTGCCGCCGCCTTTGAGCGGGCCCTGGCCCATCCGGCAGGGGCTGTGCTGGAAATTCCGATTGCGACCGAGGCGCTGACGCCAAGCGCGACCGTGGCGGATCTGCACGCCCAGGCCTGAGCGAACGCCCGCCCGTTCGGGGTCAGGCGATGCCGAGATCGTCGAGGATATCGACCCAGAGCGTGGCGAGATCGTCATCGTCGATCAGGCTTTGGGCATTGGCGGGCGGGGTCCAGGTCGGGAAGATCATCGTCAGCATGTCGAGCGTGACATCGCCGCCGATCAGCAGATCGGCGCCATTGCCGCCGTCGATCACATCATCGCCGGTGCCGCCTTCGATCAGGTCGAACCCGTCCTGCCCGTCCAGATCATCCCCCTGGCTGCCGCCGGCGATCACGTCATTGCCGGCGCCGCCATCGATCGTGTCCTGACCAAAGCCCGCGCCCAGATGGTTGTCGGAGGCATTGCCGGTGATCTGGTCATTGCCGGTGCCGGTGAAGCCGTTTTCGATCACCGTGCCGCGCGCGATGCCCACATTGCCGTCATAGCCATCGAGGTCGGAATAGGCCTCCTGGCGCAGGTCCATCCTCTGATGGGCCGAAGAGAAGGAAAAGTCGAATGTATCCTCTCCGTCCGTGTCGATCACGGTGTAGGAAATCGGGTTCGACAGGTCATGGGCATTGTCGAGATAGGTGCCGGTATTGGCATTGGCGCCATAGATCGTGTTGCCGGTCAGGGTCGCGACATTGCTGCCGTAGAGCGACTGGATGGCGATGATGTCGGCCACCTGGGGACCGATGACATAGGCAAAATCGGCGGCCACGCTCGTGTTTTCGGACTGGTGGAAATAGGACATGACCGTGGCCTGCCAGGAATCGTTCGTATAGTGGTTGTCGACCCCGTAAGAGGCGCTGCCATTGTAATTGCCCGCATGGCCGAGGCCGAGCGCATGGCCGATCTCGTGGATATAGGTCTGGTAAAAATAGCCGTCGATCCGGTTGGTGCCGCCCGCCCAATTGGCATTCACATTGACGAAGGACGACTGGATCGTGGAACCGGAGAGGGTGGAGGTCGCATAGGCGCCGGCTTCCTCGTCATCGAAGACGATATCGGCGATCAGTGAGGTTTCCCGCACGCGGATCCGGTAGTCACCGGGATAGCTGTCGGCAAAGGAGCCGGCGCGGATGTAGTGGGTGCCGGTATAGGTGGCCTGGTATTGAAGGGCGGAATCGCGGCCCGAAGAATCGTCATTCTCGGCCACCACCGTGCCGCTGGAATCGAGCATCCAGAGATAGGGATCGGTGGTTTCGCCGGCGCCTTCGCCGGTGAGCGTGATATGAACTGTCTGACCGGCGGTGAGCGTGATGGCAATCGCATCCCGGTCGGGGCCGCTGCCCAGATTGCCCAGGAAATCGTCGCCCACATTCATCGTATAGGCGGTGGAGGTGTCGGCCGCCGCATCGGCCGTTTCGCTGTGGGTGGTTGCGGCGGGCGTGTTGCTGTCGACCTCGACGAAATTGATCCCCGAGGCGCGGGTCCAGGCCTCAAGCGCTGCGCGCGCCATATCCTGCCCGTTGCTTGCCAATGCGGTGATATCCACATGCAGCGTGTCGCCCGGGGAGACATCGAAGGCCCGGGTGCCGCCGCCCCAGAAACCGGAGGTCAGTTGGCCGGCGATCTCGTCATGGGTGAAGGTGGGCAGTTCATTGGCCCCGCCGTCCCCCGAACCGCCGGGCGTGTCCGCAGCACTCCCCGCGCTTCCGTCGCCCGCCTGGGGGCCACTGCCGGGCGTTTGAAAGCCGCATTCTTCCAGCCAAGGCTGGAATTCCTGACACAAAACACACATGTTCCCGTTCCCTCATTACCTCGGCGGGACCGGCCTCATGGGAGCGGCAGCCGCCGTACGACCCTGGGCACCCCACCCAAGGCGTAAAGGAAACGCTAAGAAGAAACCCTTTCCAACTCCTTACCAGATCAGGGCAGGGAGCGGGCAGAGGCATGGCGCTTTGGCAAAATTTTAAGGTCTTTTAAGAGTGTCCCCGATCTCGATCTGGGGTGTCAGTTCCACCCGCTGGCCTGCGGGCGCGGTCTCATCCTCGTTGCGCGCCAGAATGATCTCGGCCGCCCGGCGCCCGATTTCATAGCGCCCGGCCTCCATCGTGGCGAGCTTGATCGGCAGCCCGTCCAGCAGATCGGTGCCGTTGAAGGCCGCCAGCCCGACCTGACCGGGAATATCCACCCCCTGATCCATCAGATGCAGCATCCCGCCCGCGCCGATCATGTCATTGGAATAATACAGAAAATCCAGCTCCGGGCTGCGTTCGAGAATGCGATCGGTCATCTCGCGGCCCTTGGACAGCGACGAGCCGCCGTCATAGAATTCCTGATCCACCACCTCGACGCCCTTCTTGGCCAGCGCCTCGGTGAAGCCCTCGAACCGCTTCCGCGCCCGGTGATCCATCGGCATCTTGGTGCCCAGAAAGCCGATCTGCTCATAGCCATAGCGCAGGATCTGCCGGGCCATCTCGCGGCCCGCGCGCCGGTGGCTGATGCCGACCACGGAATCCACCGGGTTGCCATCGGTGTCCATGATCTCCACCACCGGAATGCCCGAGGCCGCCAGCATCGCGCGCGAGGCTTCCGTATGTTCGAGCCCGGCCAGAATGATCCCCGAGGGCCGCCAGGACAGCATCTCGAAGAGCACGGTTTCTTCCTTCTCGGGCTTGTAATTCGTGACGCCGACCACCGATTGCAGGGGCGAGGCGTCCAGCACGTCGGAAATCCCGGTCAGCACTTCGGGAAAGACCATGTTTGACAGCGAGGGGATGATCACCGCCACCAGATTGACCCGGTTCGATGCCAGGGCGCCGGCGATCTTGTTGGGCACGTAGCCGAGCTGTTTGGCGGTCTTCAGCACCTTTTCCCGGGTCGCGTCCGAGACATCCCCCCGGTTCCGCAACACCCGGCTGACGGTCATTTCCGAC
The DNA here is from genome assembly GCA_025800205.1 of Silicimonas sp. Lineage (GTDB taxonomy): Bacteria > Pseudomonadota > Alphaproteobacteria > Rhodobacterales > Rhodobacteraceae > CALKXV01. Next base: position 5,788 of record JAOXSD010000338.1, read on the forward strand.
ACGCCCGAGGCTTCGGACACATCCCGCAAGGTCAGGGGGCGGGGGGGCGTCTTGATGTCCTTCGTCAAGGGCACGACCTTGTCATCACTCATGTTTGTGTTCCTGCATCCCTATTGTCTCTAGGTTATCGCTAACGGCGCCCGGTGCAAGCCGCTTGATCCCGCGCCGGTTTGGGGAGAGAAGGGAGAGACGGCCCCGTGGCTCAACTGGATAGAGCAATCCCCTCCTAAGGGATAGGTTGCAGGTTCGAATCCTGCCGGGGTCGCCACCGGTGCGGATGTGGTGAAATTGCTGCAACGCGCGCCGTGCCCGCTGCCGCCATTGACCGGGGCTGCGGCTTGGGGCTTGATGGCGCCATGACCCGTTTTCGAGTTTCTGCCTTGCGCGGCCACCCTCTCATTTGGTGTCTGATCTGCTGTCTGGCCATCCTGCCGGTCGGGCTTGCGGGCCCGGCAGCGGCCTTCGAGCCGACCAAGCGCTACCAGACGCTGCGTATCAATGGCTGGACGGTCCATGTGGCCCCGGGATTTGCGCAGTTTCCGCGCGAACGCAAGATCCTGCTCGACAAGATCACCCGCCAGACCGCCGCCTTGAGCGCGCGTCTGTCGCGCAAGCATCTCCGGGTGATGCGCAAGGCCGATCTCTGGCTGGAGCCGGGAAACCACTACCGGGTGCTGGCGCGGTATCACGGGTCGAAGACCGACATCTTTCAGGAAGAGCTGAACCCCGCCAAATACCGTGATGTGGAGTTCTATGGCACCTTCGCCAAGGTCCGGCAGCCGACGCTTGTGCTGCACGAATTGGCCCATGTCTATCATGACCGCAGACTGAATTTTCAGGACAACAGGCTCAAACGGCTCTTTGCCCGGTTCGAACGCAGCCATGGCAAGGCGCGGGACCGGTGCGGCGCGCCGAAACGGGCCTATGCCCTGACCAATGATCACGAGTTCTTTGCCACATTTACCGAAGCCTATTTCGCCAAAAGCTGTAGTTATCCCTATGACCGCGCGTCGATCCGCAGGCATCATCCCGAGATGTTCGCGCTTTTGACCAAGGTCTGGGGGCCTTGATCCCCCTGTCCCCATGTTGTCTCACAAAGGAAATTGAACAATGATGTTTCGCCCCCTTTTCGTCCTGGTTGCCATGCTCGCGGCTCAATCCGTCTCGGCCGAAACCCTGCGCTGCACCCAGGAGCGTCTGTCGTCCAACGGGTTCAGCAGCGTCTCGGTGGCGCGCTCCTGGTTTCCCAAGCGGTTCGCCTTGAAGATCGAGGGAAAGACGGTGCTGTCCGATTATTATGGCAAGGGTTCGGTGTCGCAGGGCAAGGGGCGCAAGACGGCTGTTTTCAAGAGCGACGCCGGGGGACAGAAAACGGCGGTCAATATCGTGATCATCGAAAAGACCGGGCTCTATACGGCCCGGCTGCGTGGTCAGGCCGGATTTATCCAGACCAGCGGTGCCAAGGGGCGCTGCAAACGAATTCAGTAGCCACGTCTACAGCGGAAGGCCACGGGCCAGCCGAGGCAGGTCGCCGGTAAGCCCGGCGGCCTCGCGGATCAGGCCGCGACGCAGCCCGGGGAAGGCATTTGTCAGGCCAAGGCCGATGTCGCGAATGCCGCGTGCGAGAGGATTGTCGTTTGAGAACAGGCGGTTGACCCCGTCGGTGGCGACGGCGAGCGCCATGGTGTCAAACCGCCGCCAGCGCTCATAGCGCTCCAGAACGTCGATCCGGCTCGGGTCTTCGCCCCGGCGTTTGGCATCGGTGAGCACCTCGGCAAGCGCCGCCACATCCTTCAGCCCCGCGTTCAGTCCCTGGCCTGCAATCGGGTGAACCACATGGGCGGCGTTGCCCACGAGGGCGCGGCGTTCGGCGATGAAAGTTTCGGCCACCGAGAGGCTCAGCGGATAGGTGAAGCGGGAGCCTTCGAGGCTGATTTCACCGAGGAAAGAGCCGAAGCGGGGCCGGAGTTCCTCGAGATAGGCGGCCTCATCCATCGCCTGGATGGCGCGGGCGCGGGCATCATTTTCGGTCCAAACGATGGAAGACCGGTTGCCCGCCAGCGGCAGGATCGCAAGTGGGCCGGGTGGCATGAAGAATTGATGCGCAATGCCGTGGTGCGGTTTTTCATGGGCGACGGCGGCGACAAGCGCGGTCTGGCCATAGGACCAGCCCATGCGTTTGATGCCCGCCCGCGCCGCAATGGCGCTGGTGCCGCCATCGCAGGCAATCAGAAGCCGGGCGCGGAGCGTTTTGCCGGAGGCAAGCGTGACAGTGATCCCGGCACTGTCGGCCTCTTCGGACGCGACGCTGTCGTCGCGGCGGATGATTTCGGCGGTCTCCACCGCTTCGATCAGGGCAGGGCGCAAATGGCGGTCTTCGACCATCTGGCCCATGGGGCCTTCCTCGATCTCGGCATGATCGAAGGCCAGCATCAGGGGCGAGTGGCCTTCGCCCGCGCGCCCGTCGGTGACCTTGATGTTCAGGATCGGCTGGGTGGCGTCGAGCCGGTCCCAGACGCCGAGCGCCTGCAACACCCGGACTGAGGCGATGGACAGCGCATAGCTGCGACCGTCGAAATCGGGGGCGGCGAGGGTCTCGGTCGCCTGGGGTTCCACGAGGGTCACGTCGAACCCTGCGGCGCGGGCGGCGAGGGCCATGGAGAGGCCGTTCAGCCCGCCGCCCGCGATGACGATATCGGTGTCGAATTGCATGGGGTAAATATGGTCAGCCCCGGGGCATTGTCCATGGTCGCCCGCAGCGATAGCCTGCGGCAAAAGCGAAGGGGCAGGACATGCAAGACTGGTTGTGGATGAGCGCGGCGGATCTGGGGCGCGGGATCGCCTCGGGCGAGATTGACGCGGAGGCGCTGACCGAAACCTATCTGGCGGCGATTGCCTCTCATGAGCTGACCCCGCGCATCTATGTCCATGTGACGGCGGATCGGGCGCGGGCCGAGGCGAAGGCGTCGGCGGAGCGGGCGCGGGCGGGCAAACGTCTGTCCGTGCTCGATGGCGTGCCGATGTCCTGGAAGGATCTTTATGACACCGCAGGGGTGGCAACCGAATCGGGCACCTTGATGCTGAAAGGCCGGGTGCCTGTGGCGGATTGCCAGGTCGTGCGGAACGCCTCTGCCGCAGGCATGGTCTGTCTCGGCAAGACCCATCAGACTGAATTTGCCTTTTCCGGTCTGGGACTTAACCCGGTCACGCAGTCGCCGCCTTGTGTGAATGACGCGGAAGGCGCCTCGGGCGGATCGTCGTCGGGGGCGGGCGCTTCGGTGGCCTTTGGCCTCGCCGCTGTCGCCATCGGATCGGACACCGGCGGGTCGGTGCGGATCCCGTCGGTCTGGAATGATCTGGTCGGGTTGAAGACCGTGTCGGGGCGGTTGTCGCTGAAGGGTGTTTTGCCCCTTTGCGCGCGGTTCGACACGGTGGGGCCCCTGTGCCGGACGGTCGAGGATGCGGAGCTGATGCTGGCGGTGTTGGAAGGGCGCGCACCGTTTGAGCTGCCGACACACGGGCTCAAGGGCGCGAAACTTGCGATCCTGAAAACCACCGCCTTCGAAGGGATCGAAGCGGCACCGGCGGCCGCCTTTGCGGCAGGGGTGGAAAAACTGCGCGCGGCGGGGGCCGTGATCACTGAAATCGAGGTGCCGGAGGTGGCAGAGGCGACCGCGCTCGGTCCGATCCTGTTTCCGGCGGAGGCCTATGGCACCTGGAAGGCCGAGATCGACGCGGGCGAGGACAAGATGTACCCGGCGGTGCGGCGGCGGTTCCTGCAGGGCAAGTCGATCCTTGCGGCCGATTTTGTTGCCGCCTGGCAGCGGCTGGATGCGCTGCGGCTGCTCTACCGCCAGAAGGTGGCGGCCTATGATGCGGTGATCCTTCCGTCCGCGCCGATCCTGCCGCCGAAAATGGCCGATCTGCTGGCGGATGAGGATTTCTTCACCCAGATGAACCTGATGGCGCTGCAAAACACCCGGATCGGCAGTCTGATGGGGCTTTGTGCGATCACCCTCCCCACCGACACGCCCTCTGCCGGTCTCATGCTGCAAACCACGGAAGAGGAAAGCCTGCTGCCGCTGGCCCATGCTACCGCAGGGGCACTGGGCTGACGCGCCACAAAAGCCACAGATCGGCCACGGCGGGAACAAAATTCCGCACTGGCCCATGGACCGGCGCGAAGGCTCTGGCTATGCTACCTCAAAACGGGGCGAAACGACCCCGAACCTGAGGCAGAGATGGTATTTCCCGAGCGGTTTTCGGACCTTCCGGAACACACGTGGCCGCGTTTGCGGTCGCTTTTGGACGCCCATGCGCCGGGCGGCGAGGTTGTCAATCTGACGATTGGCGAGCCCCGTCATGCTTTTCCGGAGTTTGTGGGCGCGGCGCTGGCGGAAAACCTCGCCGGCTTCGGGCGCTATCCGGCAAACAACGGCACGGATGCGCTCCTGGAAACCCTCACCGGCTGGATTGCGCGGCGCTATGGTGTGACGCTGGAAACCAGCCAGGTGATGGCGCTCAACGGCACCCGCGAGGGGCTGTTTGCCGCCTCCGTGGCACTCTGTCCCGAGGAAAAGAACGGCGCAAAACCGGCCATTCTGATGCCGAACCCGTTCTACCCGGTCTACATGATCGGATCGCTGACGGCGGGCGCCGAACCGGTCTATCTGCCTGCCAAGGCCGAAACCGGCTTCCTGCCCGATCTTGATGCGCTCGACCCGGCCCTTCTTGACCGGACGGTCGCTTTCTACATCTGTTCGCCCTCTAACCCGCAGGGTGCGGTGGCCTCGAAAGACTACTGGCGCAAACTGCTGGCGCTGGCCGAGCAACATGACTTCATCATTTTCTCGGACGAATGCTATTCCGAGATCTGGCGCGAAACACCGCCGCCGGGTGGCCTGCAGATGGTGGCGGAAACCGGCGCCGATCCCGAACGGGTCTTTGTCTTTCATTCGCTGTCGAAACGCTCGAACCTGCCCGGCCTGCGCTCGGGCTTTGTCGCTGGCGGGCCGAAAGGCATGGGCGAAATCCGCCAGCTTCGGGCCTATGCCGGTGCGCCCTTGCCGGGGCCGATCCAGGCGGTCTCTGCCCAGGTCTGGAATGACGAAGCCCATGTGGAGGCCAGCCGCCTGCGCTATTGCGGCAAATTCGACATGGCCGACGAGATACTGGGCAACCTGCCCGGATACCATTCGCCCCCCGCCGGGTTCTTCCTTTGGCTGAACGTGGGCGATGGCGAAGCTGTGGCCCGCACCCTCTGGCAGAAGACCGGCGTGCGCACCCTGCCCGGGGCCTATCTGGCCCGCGATGTGAACGGGGCGAACCCCGGCGCGGAATATATCCGCGTGGCGCTTGTGGCCGATGAACCGGAACTGGAGCGCGGGTTGCGCGATCTCCGTGATTGTATTCTTGATGTGAGGACCTGAGGCATGGCCTATCAGACCCGGGGGCGCGATCCCCTTTTCGACAGCGACACACAGGCCATCATCGAGCGGCGCGGCAAGGAGCTGATCGGTATGGCGCTGGTGGTGGCGGCCGGATTGATCGCGCTCGCCCTCGGGTCCTATTCCCCCGACGATCCGAACTGGATGTCCGCCACCGACGCTCCGGTGCAGAACATGCTGGGCACCATCGGCGCCTCCTTTGCCTCGCCGGTCTATGTGATCGCGGGCTATGGCGGCTGGGCGATGGCGCTGGTGCTGTTCACCTGGGGCGTGCGGTTCGTCTTCCATCAAGGCGAGGAAAACGTGCTGCAGCGGGCGATCTTTGCCCCCATCGCCGTGGCGCTGGTGTCGATCTATTTCTCCACCCATCTGCCCGGCGGCACCTGGACCCATTCCTTCGGCCTGGGCGGCCTTTTCGGCGATACGGTGCTGGGCGCGATCCTGGGCATTCTGCCGGTCTCGCCCGGGGTCGGGTTGAAGCTGGTGGCCTTCATTCTGTTCTTTGTGGCCCTCGGCATGATGGCCTTCGCGCTCGGTTTTGATCGGGAGGAGCTTTGGGTTTACACGCGCTATCTCTTGGGCGGTCTGATCCTGCTTTACCACACGGCGCTGGGCGCTCTCGGCAAGGGGGCTGCGGGCGGTCTGCAGGCGGCGGCCAAGATGCGCGCGGCGCGGGCCGAGCCGGTGATCGAAGAGGAACCGCAGGGGTTCAGCGTGAACGAGGCCGTGTTGCGCGCCACCCGCGCCTACAAGGAAGAGCCGCAGAAGCCCGGCCTGCGAAATCTGGTGCCGGCGATCCTCAAGCGCCCCGAACCCGAAATCGCCCCCGAGCCCGAAGCCTCCCCCGAGGCCGACCGGATTTCCGCGCGCATTGCCGATGCGGTCAAGGATCGGGTGCGTCGTCCGCAACTTCTGCCGCGCGAAGAGCCGCCGGTGGAAGCCCCGGCGCCGGTAGCCGCGCCTTCGATCGCCATGCTGGATGAAGATGGCGAGATTGCCGAGCTGAACGCGCTCGATGCCCAATTCGAAGCACCCGAGCCGGAACTGGTCGAAGACGCGGCCCCGGTGCAGCCGACGGCAGGCTTTGCCACCCAGCGGATTGCGCGCCCCGAGATCAAGGCCAAGGTGCAGCATGCGGCGAAGAAACCCGCACCCTCGCGCCGCGCCCAGGCCGAAGCGCAGCCGGCGCTGCCCTTCAACGATCAGGGCACGGATTTCGAGATTCCGCCGCTCAACCTTCTGCGCGATCCCGGCACGGTGCAGCGGCACCACCTGTCGGATGAGGCGCTGGAAGAAAACGCGCGGATGCTGGAAAACGTGCTCGATGATTACGGCGTGAAAGGCGAGATCGTCTCCGTCCGTCCCGGCCCCGTTGTCACCATGTACGAGCTGGAACCGGCCCCGGGCCTCAAAGCCAGCCGCGTGATCGGCCTGGCTGATGACATCGCGCGGTCCATGTCCGCCCTCTCGGCCCGTGTTTCCACCGTGCCCGGTCGCTCGGTGATCGGGATCGAACTGCCGAACGAGAACCGCGAAATGGTGGTGCTGCGCGAAATGCTCGCCGCCCGCGATTATGGCGATGGCAATCAGGCCCTGCCGCTCGCGCTCGGCAAGAACATCGGCGGCGATCCGGTGGTCGCCAACCTCGCCAAGATGCCCCACCTGCTGATCGCGGGGACCACGGGTTCGGGTAAGTCGGTGGCGATCAACACGATGATCCTGTCGCTCCTCTACAAGCTGACGCCCGAGGAATGCCGGTTGATCATGATCGACCCCAAGATGCTGGAACTCTCGGTCTATGACGGCATTCCCCATCTGCTGTCGCCCGTTGTGACCGACCCCAAGAAAGCCGTGGTCGCGCTGAAATGGGTCGTGGGCGAGATGGAGGATCGCTACCGCAAAATGTCCAAGATGGGCGTGCGCAATATCGAGGGTTTCAACGGCCGGGTGAAAGATGCGCTGGGTAAGGGCGAAATGTTCTCGCGCACCGTCCAGACCGGCTTTGACGATGAGACCGGCGATCCGGTGTTCGAGACCGAAGAATTCGCCCCCGAGGCGCTGCCCTATATCGTGGTGATCGTCGACGAGATGGCCGACCTGATGATGGTCGCGGGGAAAGAGATCGAGGCCTGTATCCAGCGACTGGCACAGATGGCGCGGGCCTCCGGCATCCACCTGATCATGGCCACCCAGCGCCCGTCGGTCGACGTGATCACCGGCACGATCAAGGCGAACTTCCCCACCCGAATTTCCTTCCAGGTGACCTCGAAGGTCGACAGCCGCACCATTCTGGGCGAGATGGGCGCCGAGCAATTGCTGGGCCAGGGCGACATGCTCTACATGGCCGGCGGCGCCAAGATCACCCGCGTGCACGGGCCGTTCTGTTCGGACGAGGAAGTGGAAGAGGTGGTCAACCACCTTAAAAGCTACGGTGCGCCGGATTATGTCTCGGGCGTGGTCGAAGGCCCGGATGAGGAATCGTCTTCCGACATCGATCAGGTGCTCGGCCTTGGCGGCAATACCGATGGCGAGGATGCGCTTTATGATCAGGCGGTCGCTGTGGTCATCAAGGATCGCAAATGCTCGACCTCCTATATCCAGCGGAAATTGGCGATCGGCTATAACAAGGCCGCCCGTCTGGTGGAGCAGATGGAGGAAAACGGTCTGGTCAGCCCCGCCAACCATGTGGGCAAGCGCGAAATACTGGTGCCCGAGCAGCAGGCGTAACCGTTACCACCGCACCCAGGTGCCGCCCGTTTTCTGCGGGCGGGCCCCGGCCCCAAGCTTGAACCGCGCCAATCCCGGCGCGGTTTCCGTATCCAACAGGCCGAGATTGAGCCGGGTCACGCCCTTGTCGGCCAGTTCCCTGGCCGCGCGGGCCAGGATCAGGTTGTGGGCCGAAGTTTTGCGCCCCTCGTCCCCCGCCCAGCCGATATGATAGGTCGCCGTTTTGCCGTGACGCAGAAACAGCATCGCGGCGGTGGGATCACCTGCGGGGCCGGTGTGATAGAGGCTGATGCTCTTCGGGTCGGTTTCGGCCCAAAGCGCGGTAAAGGCCGGGGGCAGGGCGCGGTATCCGCGGGATTTCTGCTGCCGCCGGTCCTGTTCGCTCAGCCAATAGAGCATCCCGAGATCGCGGGCGCGCTGCGGCTTTGCGCCGGATTTTTCAGCCGTCACCAACCGGTTGCGCCATTTCTGATGCAGATTTGCGCGGAACCCGTCGCCAAGGGCAACCTCGGCCAGGGTCGCGGGCGTCATCACATCCTTGAACCGCGCCGCTTCCATCCCGCTGCGGCTGCCCTCCTCGCCGGGTGTCACAACCAGAAATCCGGTCAGCCTCTCGCGCAACATCCGCAGAACCTCTGCGCGGGTCTCCGTCTCGGGCGCGTCGATCCAGACCGGCCCCATGGTGAACAGGAGCACCGGGCGCAGCATCCAGCGCTCGACACCCTGCGCGAGGGCGATGGTCCTACCGCCCTCGCGAATCTCAAATCTGTGCACGCCCGCACCCAGCGCGCCTGCAACTTCGCCATATGTCCAGGATTGCGCGAAAGGTGCGCCCGAGCGGCCCATCAATTCCGTCCAACGCTGGCGGGAGGTTTCGTTCCAAAGCAGTTCCACGGGACCTGTTAACCACGGTTTTACCTAATGTGTGGTTAATGACCCCATGCCACGTTCCTATACGATCATGGGCCACCACGCGCCCCCGCCCCGCATCACCCGCCGCGCCGTCCGTCTGGGCGCGCTCTGGATCGGTTTGCCGTTTATCGCCTTCTGTTTCGCGCTGGATTTCCTGATCCGCGGGCTTTGACAGGCGCTGGCACGCCGATGCTATGGCCTATCACTGGTATCCCGGCCTAGCTGGGACTATATCCGATCCATGATGAAAAGGCCCCGGACCGCCATGCACCGCAGAACCTTCCTTGCTCTCAGTGCCAGCCTCATCGCCAGCCCCGCGCTGGCCGCCAAGAAGCTGCCGCTTGACGTGATTTCCCGCTATATCAACGGGATCACCACGGCAAAGACCGATTTCACCCAGATCAACGACGATGGAACGCTGGCGACCGGCACGCTTTATATCCATCGTCCGGGACGGATGCGGTTTGAATATGACCCGCCGACACAGCTTCTGGTGATGGCCGGTGGTCAGCAGGTGGGCATTTTCGATGGCAAATCGAACCGGAAGAGCGCCGAGCGCTATCCTTTGCGACGCACGCCTCTGAACCTCATTCTGGAGAAAAACGTCAATCTGGCCCGACGCAATATGGTGGTCGGCCATGAGTTCGACGGCACTGCCACGATTGTGACCGCCCAGGATCCGGAGCATCCGGAATACGGGCGGTTGCAGCTCAAGTTCACCGACGGGCCGATCGAGTTGCGCCAATGGGTGGTGACCGATGGCCAGGGGTCGAAAACCACCGTGGTTCTGGGGCAATTGCAGAAAACCGGCGCGCTGTCCCAGGCGCTCTTCAGCATCGAGACCGAAGAGCGCAAGCGCGGCAAGGAGTGATCGTCAGATCAATCCGCAGCTTCTGAGCTGGCTGTCATAGAGCACGGCGCGGCTGGCCACGTCGCGCGAGACCCGCATCAGCCAGGCCTTGTTGCGATAGGATCCGCGGCGATAGCCGCCGCGGCCTTCGTGATAGGCGAGGTATTGATTGCGGGCATCGGCCAGGGGAATGCCCAGGCTTTCTTTGCTTTTGCTGAAATACCAGCCCATGAAATCGGTGGCGTGGCGGATATTGTCGCGGCGCGCGCCAAAGGCCCTTTGTTCGCGTTTGTAATCATCCCATGTGCCATCCAGCGCCTGGCTGTAGCCATAGGCGGAACTCATGCGCCCCATGGGAATCACACCGAGGGCGAATTGGTGCGGGGTGCGGGCGTTGGAGATGAATTTGCTCTCCTGGTAGATCGTTGCCATCTGCACCGCCACCGGCACGCCCCAGCGATCTTCGGACCGTTTCATCGCGGTCAGATAGGCGGGGCGCTGGTCGATGATCGAACAGGCGTTGTCCAGATTTCGGGGCGCCGTGGAATTGCTGCTTCCACAGGCGGCCACCAGCCCGAAGAGAATCAGGGCGCGAAGGGATTTGCTCATGCCTCAACTCGCGTTTTTGTTTTGTCATACATAGCAATTTTTCGCGGTTTGGAAAAGGCTTGTCGAATTGGGCAGGATTGTGGCGGGATTAGGGCGTTCCACAATCTGTTTCTTGACCGGCCCGGGAAAACCGTCGACACCGGGCGGCGTGGGGCGTAGGAACAAAGGGTAGGGGGTTAGTATTATGTTTAAAACACGCGCAAAATATGCTCTGGGTCAGGTCGTTCGGCACCGCAAACATCCGTTCCGCGGTGTGGTCTTTGACGTGGATGCCATGTTCTCGAACACCGAGGAATGGTACCAGGCCATTCCCGAAGACAGCCGTCCGTCGAAGGATCAGCCGTTTTATCATCTCCTGGCCGAGAATGACCAAAGCTATTATGTGGCCTATGTCTCGGAACAGAATTTGGTCGCCGATTATTCCGGCGAGCCGGTCGAACATCCTGATCTGCCGGAGTTTTTTGGCGATTTTGACGATGGGCAATATCCGCTTCAGGTGCAGATGAACTGAGCCGGTTCCGGCCCACTGCGGGTGGGCCTGAGGGACACGCCCTGAAACCTTGCCGGGTCGGCACGCCGGGGCTGGCGCTGAAAAAACCTCGGCATCGGGATTTCGGTGGGGGCTGAAACATCCGCAATGCCGAGGCGAGCCTCACAGCTTCGCTCTATGAGTGCCCCATTTCCGGGGCAGCATTTGGGCTCAAACCAGCCATATTTGTGGCGCTGCGGCCCGGATACCGGGCCGAACACGCCGCAGGTCACCCGGTCGCGGACATGCGGATCAGCAGGAAATTCTCGTCATCGCGCCGGTCATAGACCAGATCGCTGACGATTTCGCGGATCAGGAACCAGCCATAGCCACCCTCGGGCATGTCGTCCTGCTGATCGAATTCGGTCATCGGATGATTGCCCATGGGCGCACGGCCCTGGGGCATCGGTCGCCCCTTGTCACGGATTTCGAACATCAGAGCCTTGCCACGGCGGCGCACGATCAGGCGCAATTCGCCTTGCGTTTCTTCCGGATAGGCATGTTCGGCCACATTGTTGAGCGCCTCGGCCAGCACGATTTCCACCGAGCCAAGGGCATCGGCGGCCACCTCGTCGCTGCGCAATTCGTCGACAGCATTCTGCACGGCCCGCCGGACCCAGCGGAAATCTGCCGGATAGCTCTTGTCCAACAAGGTGCGGGTGCCGCCGGACAGCCGATCTTCGGTCGTCACCCCGCCGGTGGGTGCCAGTCCGTCGTCAGGCATCAACTGCAGCCTCAAGCGCGTCTTCGATCGAGGGGAAGATCCGGAACACCCGGTCCATCCGGGTGATGCGGAACACCTTTTCCACCGTGGGGGTCATATTGGCCAGATCGAGACGACGTGAGCGCCCCAGATGCTTCATGGCGCCGACAACCGCGCCCAGACCGCTGGAATCGAGGAATTCCACCTGACCCAGGTCGAGAATCACCCGTTCCTGGGACTGGCCGGTCATTTCTTGCATCTTGTCCTTGAAGCGTACGGCCACGGCGGCATCAATGCGGCGATCCATCACCGTCACCACCAGCGCACCCTCCGCCTCGGAAGCTGTCATATGCATCGGAAACTTTCCTTACTTAATCCTGAGACCGGACCCTAGACGGCAGGGGTTACCATTCTGTAAGCAGAACCGCGAAAATTGAGAGGTGTCATGCAGGTCGCATATTCCGAACTTTCCCAGCGCCTGGAGGCGGTCGCAGCGGGCGAAACTGACATGATCGCGCTCATGGCAACCGTGGCCTGCGAAGTGCATCAGAGCGATGCACGCTTTGACTGGACCGGATTTTACCGGGTGGTTTCTCCGCAAATGTTAAAGATCGGCCCCTATCAGGGGGGGCATGGCTGTCTTGATATTCCGTTCTCGCGGGGCGTCTGCGGCGCGGTAGCCCGCACCGGCGAACCGCAGCTTGTGCCCGATGTGGAGGCCTTTCCCGGCCATATCGCCTGCGCCTCCTCGACCCGGTCGGAACTGGTCCTGCCGGTCCGGAACCGGGCGGGTGATCTTCTGGGTGTGTTCGACATCGACAGCGACCGACCGGATGCCTTCACGAACGCGGATATCGACGGTCTGACCCCGATCCTCGCCCGCGTCTTTGCCGATTGCCCGGCCCCGTGAGCGACGCCTACACGCCCCCCGACACGCCCCTGGAGATCCTGCACGCCGATCACGAGGTGCTGGTGGTGGTGAAACCCCATGGCCTCCTCTCGGTCCCCGGCAAAGGCCCCCATCTGGCCGATTGCCTGATCACCCGCATTCAGGCGGCCTATCCCGAGGCGCTGCTGGTCCACCGGCTTGACCGGGACACGTCGGGTGTCATGGTCTTTGCGCTCACACCCCATGCCCAGCGGCATCTGGGGCTGCAATTCGAGAAACGGCAGGTGAAGAAAACCTATGTGGCCCGGGTCTGGGGCGAAGTGGCGGAGAAGACGGGGCTGATTGATCTGCCGCTGATCGTGGACTGGCCGAACCGGCCGCGCCAGATGGTGGACCATGAGAATGGCAAGCCCGCCCAGACCGAATGGCGGGTGCAGCGCCGCGCAGAGGGTGAAACCCGCCTGCGGCTTTTCCCCAAGACCGGGCGGTCCCACCAACTGCGGGTCCATTGTCTGGCCATCGGCCATCCGATCCTCGGCGACCCCTTCTATGCGGAGGGCCCCGCCCACGACTTCCCCCGGCTGATGCTCCATTCCGAAAGCCTGCGGTTTCGCCACCCGGACGGGGGCAGGGGGATGAATTTCACCGCCAAACCCGACTTCTGAAATCACCCTTTCCCAAATACGCAAAAGGGCCGCTGCGGATGCAGCGGCCCCTCTGTCAGCACCGAATGGCGCTTATTTCTTCACGGTGATCCGTCCATCCGTATAGGGCGTGAACGGCCCCTTGGCGGCGAGGAATTCCGCCGTCACATCGGCCAGATCGGGGCCGAAATCATAGGCATTGTCGGCATCGCGGAACATCTTGTAACCGTCGCCGCCGTTGCGGACATAGTTGTTCGACACCACGCCATAGGTCTTCGCGACATCGAGCGGCGCGCCGCCCACCATCACCTCGGAAATCCGGCTGCCCGCCTCTGCCGCAGGATCGACGGTGTAGCTCATGCCCGCCACCTGCGGGAAACGGCCTGCGCCCTCTTCCATCTGGCTGACGCCGTTTTCCAGCGCCTCGAGAATCACAGCGCCCGAGACCTGGAAGGTCGAAAGCGTGTTCTGGAACGGCAGCACAGTCAGCACTTCGCCCATGGTCACCGGGCCTGCATCGATCGAGGCGCGAATGCCGCCGCCGTTCTGGATGGCGATCTCGATCCCCTGATCCTTCACGCGCTCGAGCATCGCATCGGCAATCAGCGAGCCCATCGGGCATTCCATCGCCCGGCAGACATCGCGTTCGCCGCCAATGGCTTCGGCGGCTTCCGCCACCACCTTGTTGCGGATTTCCTCGAGCGGCTGGGCCAGTTCGGCCACCCGCGCCTTCACCTCGGCGTTTTCTTCGACCGAGGCGTCGATCAGCACCGGTTCGCCACTGGCTTCGGTTACATTGCCGTCGCCGTCAAAGGTCACCTGCAGCTCGCCCAGATATTTGCCGTAAGCATAGGCCTGCACGATGGCGACGCCGTTCACCACATCGGGGTAGGGGCCCGCGGCCCGGTCCGAAGTGTTCGACAAAAGCGTGTTGGAATGCCCGCCCACGATCACGTCAACGCCACTGGTGTTGAGCGCAATCGCCATGTCGGTGGCATAGCCCGAGTGGCTCAGAAGCACGATCTTGTTGATCCCGTCTGCCGTCAGCTTGTCCACCTCGGCCTGTACCGCAGGCGAGGGATCGGTGAAGGTGATGTTGGGACCAGGCGAGGCGAGTTCATCGTTGTTGATCGGTGTGAGACCAATGAGGCCGATCTTTTCGCCCGCCTTTTCGATCACCACCGATTTCTCGATGATGTCCTTCAGCCCGGGTTCCGCCGAAAGATCCGCGTTGGACATCAGCACCGGGAAATTCGCCAGTTTCACGAATTCTTCCAGCGCCTCCGGGCCGTCGTCAAACTCGTGGTTGCCCACCGCCATGGCGTCATAGCCGAGGCCGTTCATGAATTCGGCAGCGGTCTGGCCCTTGTAGTACTGATAGAACAGCGTGCCCTGGAACTGGTCGCCCGCATCCACCAGCATGAAATTGTCGTTGCGCGCCTTGGCCGCTTCGATGGCGGTCACCATGCGGGCCATGCCGCCGAAACATTTACCCTCGGCGTTGCTTTCTTCGCTGCAGCCCGAATCGTATTTGCTGATCGGTTCGAACCGGTCGTGAAAGTCATTCGTGTGCAGAATGGTGATGCTGTAATCCGCCAGCGCAGCACCGCTGGTCAGGGCCAGCGCGGCAGCACCGGTGAGCAGGGTCCGGATCATTTGGAAGTCTCCCAGTTGTGGTTATCGGTTGAGATTGCCGTTATCCCGCGCGGGTGTCAAAAGGATGACAAACGGAGCGCTCTTATGACCCACATCTACAAGATTTTCCGGCCCTCGGAATATGCGGAACTGACAAAAAACGGGCAGACCGCCGGGGCGCCGGTGGATCTGGCCGATGGCTATGTTCATTTCTCGACCGCCGAGCAGGTGGAAGAAACGGTGGCCAAGCATTTTGCCGGGGCGGGTGATCTGAAACTCCTGGTGCTCGAGGCTGAGGCCCTGGGGGAGGCGCTGAAATGGGAGGTGTCGCGCGGTGGCGCATTGTTCCCCCATCTCTACCGCGAATTGCGCGAAAGCGATGTGATGTCGGTCCATGACCTGCCTGCGACCGAGACGGGTCATGATTTCACGGGGTTGCTCAAGTGATCGAACGCGCGGCCCTTTCCGTTCTGAACCGGCTTGATCCGGAGCGCGCCCATGGTCTGGCGTTGAAGGCGTTGCATACGCCCTTTGCGCCGCTGCCCGGCCCGGTGCAATCGCCGCGCCTTGAGGTCAAGCTGGCCGGTCTGACCCTGCCCAATCCGGTGGGGCTGGCGGCAGGGTTCGACAAGAACGCCACCGCCGTCGCACCTCTGATGCAGGCCGGGTTCGGCTTCATTGAAGTGGGCGCCGCCACGCCCCGCCCGCAGCCGGGCAATCCGCAACCGCGTCTCTTTCGACTGCGGGACGACAAGGCGGCGATCAACCGGTTCGGCTTCAACAATGACGGGGTCGAGGCGATTGCCGAACGGCTTGCTGCGCGCCCCGAAGGCATTCCGGTGGGGCTGAACATCGGCGCCAACAAGGACAGCGCCGACCGCGCCGCCGATTTCGCCGAAGTCATGCGGGTCACGCGCACGCTGGTGGATTTCGCCACGGTCAATGTGTCCTCGCCCAATACCGAGAAATTGCGCGATCTGCAGGGCACCGATGCGCTTCGCGCGCTGCTCGAGGGCGTGATGGCCGAACGCGGCAACGTGCCGGTCTTCCTCAAGATCGCCCCGGATCTCAGCGACGAAGAACTAGCGGGCATCGCCGGTGTGGCGCTCGACAGCGGTGTCGCCGCGGTGATCGCGACCAACACCACGCTCTCGCGCGAGGGGCTGACCGACCGGCAGAAGGATCAGGCGGGCGGGCTGTCGGGGCGGCCGCTTTTTGCGCCCTCCACCCGGGTTCTGGCCCGGCTTTACAAGGAAATGGGCGGTGCCCTGCCGCTGATCGGTGTGGGTGGTGTCGGCTCGGCCGCGCAGGCCTATGCCAAGATCCGGGCCGGTGCCACGGCGGTACAGATCTATACGGCGATGGTCTATCGGGGCCTGTCGCTGGGACACCGGATTGCGCGCGGGCTTGATGAAATGCTGGCGCATGACGGGTTTCATTCGGTGGACGAGGCGCGCGGCACACAGGCAGAGGAATGGCTATGAGCATCACCATTTGGCACAATCCGCGCTGTTCGAAGTCGCGGCAGACGCTGGCATTGTTGCAGGAGCGGGGGGTGGAGCCCGTGGTGCGGCTCTATCTGGAGGATGCGCCCACGGAGGCGGAATTGCGCGAGGCGCTGACCCTTCTGGGGCTGGAGCCGAGCGGTCTGGTCCGCAAGGGCGAGCCGGCGTTCAAGGAACGCGGGTTGAAGGAGGCTTCCGAAGAGGCGCTGCTCGCGGCGATGGTCGAAGTGCCAAAGATGATCGAACGGCCCATCGTCTTCGCAAACGGCAAGGCCGCGTTGGGGCGCCCGCCCGAACAGGTGCTCGAGATCATTTAGGCAGCGGCCCGCACCAATGCCGGATAGCGCAGCGCCAGCGTCGCGCCGCGTGCTGTCAGCGAGACCAGCATCGCCGCCCAGAGACCGTGATTGCCGTAACCTGAAAAGGCCCAGACGGCGGCGAAGTAGATCCCCATCGACAGCACCGCCATGTTGCGCATGTCCGCCGTGCGGGTGGCGCCGATGAAGATCCCGTCGAGCATCCAGGCCGCAAGCCCGACCACCGGGGCGGCGATCATCCATGGCAGCAGGGCATCGGCGGCGGCGCGCACCGGGTCGGATGTGGTCATCAGTGCGATAAGGCCGGGTCCGAAGGCCCAGAGGCCGAGCGACATCAGGCAGACGGTCAACAATCCCCAGAGGCTGGTCAGCCGGGCGGCCTGTTTGAGCCGTGCGGGGTTTCGCGCCCCGAACGCATTGCCCACGAGGGTTTCGGCGGAAAAGGCGAAACCGTCGAGGGCGAAGGCGGTCACATGGAGGAATTGCAGCAGGATCTGGTTGGCGGCGAGCGGCACGTCACCGAAATCCGCGCCGAAAAACAGGAAGGACATGAAGGTCGCTTCCATCGCCAGCGACCGGATCATGATGTCACTGTTGACCGAGGCCATGCGCAGGAGCCGCACCCGGTCGAACACCCGTGCCCAGGCGTTCCAGAACGGCCGCCCGAAGACATCGCGGCAGAGCCAAAGACCGAGGGCCAGCCCGCTCCATTCCGCAAGGAACGTGGCCAGCGCCACGCCGGTCACGCCCGTATCGAGGCCGAGCACGAAGAAGAGACTGAGCGCGATGTTCTGCCCGTTCATCCAGAATTGCAGAATGAGCACCGCCCGGGTGCGTTCGGCGGCAATCAGCCAGCCGGTGATGCCGAAAAGCGCGATGGCGGCAGGCGCCGACCAGATGCGGATCGCCATATAGGCCCGCGCGCCGGTTTCGACCTCCGGCGAGGCGGGCGAGATCCAGAATCCTGCGGCAAAAATCGGCACTTGCAGGACGATCATCGCGGCGCCCGCGCCGAGGCCGAGAAGCAGGGCGCGCGACAAAAGCGCATCCGCCTCGCCCTGATCGCCGGCCCCGAGCGCTTGCGAGGTCATGCCGGTGGTGCCCATGCGCAGGAAGCCGAAAAGCCAGTAGAGCGCGCTCAGGATCACCGCACCGATGGCGACGGCACCGATCGGAACCGGGTCGCCCAGCTGACCCACCACGCCGGTGTCGACCACGCCGAGGATCGGAACGGTGGCATTGGCCAGCAGGATCGGGATCGCGATGCGGAGCACCCGGGCGTGGGTGATCTCGCGCCCGTCGGCGCTCATGCCGCGGGCGCGGGCGGCATCAGGAAATGTCCCGTCGCCTGGGCAAAGGGGCGATGGCGGTTGTCCTGCCAGGCTTCGACCTGAACCGAGGCATAGCGCCGGCCCGAGCGGTTCACGCGGGCCCGTGCATAGGCGTCGCGCGGCAGGCCGGTGCGCAGATAATCCACTGTGATATCAATGACTTTTGGCAGTCGCGGCATGGTGTCGGGGCTCAGATCCTCGGCCTCGATCCGCCCCTCCTCGATCTCGTCCCAAAGGCTCTGCCACGAGAGCACGATCAGCGCCGTGGTTTCCAGAAACGCCGCCGTCACACCGCCATGGAGTGCCGGCAGCGCCGGGTTGCCGATAAGCTTGTCGTCATAGGCGAGAACGCCGGTCAGCTCATCGCCGTGACGTTCAAAGGAAATGCCGAGGAACTGCACATAGGGAATGCCCTCCACGAGCGCATTCAGCGCCCGGTCGCGGCGTTCCTTGACCACCTGAACAGGTTCCGGCCGCCGTTTCATGTGGTCACCGCAAAGGCGCCGGCAGCGGTGGCGACCGGGTTGTCGAAATCGCCATCGCTTGCCACCGCGCGCACGAAGGCCACGGTGCGGGTCATGTGGTAACAGGTCGCCTTGGCCGAGATTGCCTTGCCCGGCTCGGCGGCGCGCATGTAATCGATCCGCAGATCAAGCGTCGCCGTGGTCTTGGGGCCTTTCGGGTGGGTCATCACGGCAGTGCCGCCGCAGGTGTCCATCAGGGTCGAGACCGCGCCGCCATGGATCACGCCGGTGGCCGGATCGCCCACCAGCCTGTCATCCCAGGGCATCGACAGGATCGCATAGCCTTCGCCGACCTCTTCGACCCCCATGTTCAACGCGCCGCAATGGGGCAGGGCCTGGATGAAGCGGCGCGCAAAATCGCGGCGCGCGTCTGTGTCGGGGGGAATGTCCTGCATGGCTGGGTCGCTCCTTCGGCGCAATAACCGCAGATTGTCGCATAAAGGGCAAGCGGATTGATCCCGCGATTATGGACGTTTAGGTTGAACGGACGGAGGAGACGCATGACCCCAGACCGTCTGAACTTCAAAGAGATGTGCGCCCGGTTCGATGTGACACCGCGCACTTTGAGGTATTACGAATATATCGAACTTCTCACCCCCGAGAAGGAGGGGCGCGCGCGGTTCTACACGCCCCGCGAAGTGGCCCGCATGACGCTGATCCTGCGCGGTCGGCGCTGGGGGTTTTCGCTCGAAGAGATCCGGCAATGGCTGTTGATCTACGAATCCGAAGGCACCGAAACCCAGTATCGCGCCTTTATCGACATGGCCGACCGGCAGTTGAACGCGCTGACCAAGGAGCGGGCGGAGCTGGAAGACACCATCGCCGAACTGCAGGACATGCGCGACGAGCTGGTCAAGTCGCACGGCTGATCTTTCATTTTTGAAACAAGGGGTTGCGGAGATCAGAGCGCGCCGCTCTCTCGCAATGCTGTGATCTCGTCGGGGCTGAGCCCGAGGGCGCCCCAGATGTCATCGCCGTGCTGATCGAGCTGCGGGGGCGGTGTGGTCACGCTTGGGGCGCATCCGTCGAGCTTGACCCCGGTGCGGGCAAGGCGCACGGGGGGGTTGAGACCCGGCACGTCGTATTCCGCCAGAAATCCGCGCTCGGCAATCTGGGGGGCGGCCAGCACCTCCGGCACGCTCAGGATCACGCCTGCGGGCACGCCAAAGGCGTTCAGCTCTTCGGCCCAGTCTTCGGCCGCGCGGGTCATCAGAACGGTTTCCAGTTCCGCGCGCAACGCGTCCCGGTGCGCTTTGCGATCTTCCCGCGTCTTATAGGCCGCCCGGTCCCGCAGGTCGGCCAATCCGAGATGATCGGTCAGCGCCTCCCATTGGGCGTCTTTGTTGGCGGCGATATTCATCGGCCCGGTCGCCGTCCGAAACGTGCCCGACGGGGCCGAGGTCGGGTTTTCGTTGCCATGGGGCCCGGGTGTGACGCCTGCGATCAGGTGGTTCGAGACCACCCAGCCCATGGTGGCCAGAAGCGATTCCAGCATCGAGACATCAATAAACGTGCCGCGCGGGCGCTGGTTCAAAGCAGCGGAAATCGCCATGGCGGCGGTCAGCCCGCCAATCGTGTCAGCGATGGGATAGCCCGTGCGCAATGGCGCGCTGTCGCCGTCACCGGTGATCGACATGGCACCTGAGACGCCCTGGATGATCTGGTCATAGGCCGGGCGCCTGACCCAGTCGCCGTCCTGACCGAAGCCGGAAATGGCGCAATAGATCAGTTCGGGATGGTCCTTGCGCAGCGCCTCATAGCCGAGGCCGAGCCGCTCCATGACGCCGGGGCGGAAGTTTTCCACCAGCACATCGGCGGTGGCCAGAAGCCTGCGAAAAAGCGCCTTGCCGTCTTCGTGCTTGAGGTTCACGGTCACGGATTGCTTGCCCGCATTCTGGGCCAGAAAGGACACCCCCATCAGGGCCTCATTGAGCGCCGGGTCCGCCCCAAGCTGACGCGCCAGATCGCCGCGCCCCGGAGCCTCGACCTTGATCACCTCGGCGCCCAGATGGGCCAGTTGGTGACAGGCGAAAGGCCCCGCCAGTACATTGGTCAGATCGAGAACGCGAATGCCCCCGAGCGGCGCCATGATCAGTTGATCACCAGTTCGGCCACCAGGTTCGCCCAGGCGGCACCATGCATGTCGCGGTCTTCGGGCGCGCCCTGGATCACCGGGCGCGGCAGGCTGATCTTGATCACGTTGAGGGCCGCGATGTCGAAGCGTTTCAACACCGCTTCATCGGCCCCCAAAGCCTGTGCCACCCGGGCTGTGGAAAGCCCATCGACGATCTGGCGGAAGGCGGCGTCCGAGCCGCAAAAAATATCCACCGTCAGCCAGAACGGGCCCGCGTTTTTCGACCGGACCTTTTCGGCAATCTCCCGGATCTCAGGCATTGATGACCTCCAGCTGAAAGGCGTCCATCGGGTCGTTCAACTCCATCACATGATGCAGGCAAAACCCGTGGATCGCGCCCCGGTCCACCTCGGCAGGCGAAAAGGGAAAGGCGAAGGTGGGCATTTCCTCGTCCCGGGTCAGGGCGTGGTGCAGAAGGTAGGGGTTCATCAGCTTGGCGATCTCGTTGGCCGCCGCCTGATCGTTTGCCGTCACCACGCAGAGCACGCCCAGTTCCGGCGCATGGCTCTCCTGCGTTTCCAGATCGCCCAGCGTCGCCTCGGCGCCAATGAGGCGCAACTCGCAGGTATAATCCCCCTCGGAAAGTCCCATCCGGTCGGCCACCTTGGCGGCGTGCTGGGTGCGAATATCGTCTATCCAGGCGCGCGCGTTCTCCACATATCGGGGGTCGCGCAGGGTCGCCATGATCAGGGTCTGGTAGCCCGCGACGCGTGCGCCTTCGAGCTTCACATTGTACCTCTCGGACGGCACCCATTCGGAACCCTCGACCCGCACCTTTGTCTCATCCAGTGCCTCATAGCGCGCGCCGGTCACGTCCAGATGCCCGCCCGGCTCATGGAGCAGATAGGGGTCGGAATTTTCATAGAGCATATGGGCCAGCACCGTGCGCGGGGTGGCGCGGGCGCCATCGGCCAGCGGGTGGACGGTGAAACCGGCCGCGTCGAACTCGATCATGATCACGCCCGATTGCGGGTCGGTGGAGCAAAGCGCGCCGCATTCGCCGATCTTGGCGCCGTGCCAGGCGGCCCCCGCATGATCGCCGCGCGCAATCGGCAGGGCGGCAATGGTGGCGGTGTCGGTGGTCCGGCCTGCGATGATGATATCGGCCCCGGTGGCGATGGCGGCGGCCATCTGTTCGGCCCCCGCAAGGGCGACGATATGGGTGCAGCTTTCGATCACGCCCGCGTCGATGTCGGGCGCGCCGGGCAGGGGGGTGACCTTGCCGTCTGCCATGGCTTCCGTCACCACGCCCGCGTCCTGCTGCGATTTGATCACCGCGATCTTGGCCGTGACGCCCAGTTCACCCAGGCATTCCCGGGTGATCTCCACCAGCCAGTCGACGGTCGCATCCGCCCCGCAGGTGCCTGCCGTGCCGATGGCAAGCGGGCAACCTGCCGCCTGTGCCGCCTCGATCAGACCTTTCCATTCGAGCTTGGTGGAGGAGCGAGCGTATTTCGACACGCCGCGCCCCAGATAGGAGGGTCCGCTATCGGTCGAACCACCATCGATGGCAATCAGGTCGGGTTGCATGGCCACGCCACGGGCGAGAGCGGCGCGGTCATAACCGAGACCAAGCGCGCCGGAGGGGATCAGGATACGGGTCATGGACCTGCCCTACGCCTCCCCGGCACGCTTGAAAAGCCCCGTCAATCGGCCACCGCCTGCGGCTTCTTCAGGAGATTGCGCAGGAACATCGGCGCGACAAACCCCGCAATGGCAAAGGCCCAGAGGCCGATGGCAATGGGCGAGGACCAGAGAAACATGATGTCTCCGTCCGATAGCGTCATCGCCCGGCGCAAATTGTCTTCCATGTTGCCGCCCAGCAGGATGCCAAGGATGATCGGCACGGTGGGCACATCCATCTTGCGCAAGACCCAGCCAAGGACGCCGAAGGCGGTCATCAGCAAGAGGTCGAAATCGCTGCCCGAAAGGGAGAAGATGCCGACGAAGGAGATCATCGTCACGCCCGGCAACAGGATGGCCGGCGGCACCATCAGGATGCGCACGAAGATCTTAACCATCGGCACGTTCATCGCCAGCAGGACAAAGTTCGCGATCAGTAGCGTCGCGATCAGGCCCCAGACCACTTCGGGTTTGTCGGTGAAGAGCGTCGGGCCGGGCGTGATGTTGAGCGTCATCAGCAGGGCGAGCAGCACCGCCGTGGTGCCCGATCCCGGCACGCCGAGGGTCAGCATTGGCACAAGCGCGCCCCCCGCAGCGGCGTTGTTGCCTGCTTCGGGGGCGGCCACACCGCGCGGCACGCCGGTGCCGAATTTGCCCTTTTCGCCCGCGATGTTCTTTTCCGACATATAGGCAAGAAAGGAGCCGAGCGAGGCGCCGGCACCCGGCAGCACGCCGGCGACAAAGCCCACCAGTGAGGCGCGCAGCATGGTCCAGCCCGAGGCGATGATGTCGCGCACCGGCACGGTCACCTTGCCGAGTTTGACCCCGATGGAGCTTTCCTTGCCTTGGGTTTCGAGGAAGACGAAGACTTCCGAGATGGCGAAAAGCCCGACGATGGCGACGAGGAAGTCGATCCCATCGAGAAGGTGCAGATTGCCATGGGTGAAACGCGGCACGCCCGAGCCATCCTGGCCGATCATCGCAATGCCAAGTCCGATACAGGCCGCCATGGCCGCCTTGGCCTGGTTGTTCGATGCCATGCCACCCAGGGTGGCAAAGGCCAGCAGGTAAAGCGCGAAATACTCCGCCGGGCCGAACTGAAAGGCGATGCGCGCCAGATAAGGGGCGAGCAGCATCAGCCCGATCGTGGCGAGGAAAGCGCCGACGAAACTGGCCACACCAGAAATCACCAGCGCATCGCCCGCGCGGCCGGCCTTGGCCATGGGATAGCCGTCGAGCGTGGTCATCAATGCGGGTTCATCGCCGGGGATGTTGAGAAGGATCGACGAGATCCGCCCGCCATACATCGCGCCGTAATAGACGGAGGTCATCAGCACCAGCGCCGAGGTGGCATCAAGGCCCAGCGAAAAGGAAATCGGGATCAGGATCGCCACGCCGTTCGACGGGCCAAGGCCCGGCAATGCGCCGATGATCGTGCCCAGAAAACAGCCCGCGACAGCCAGAAAAAGCGTGTTGAAAGACAGGGCGACGGAGAAGCCGAGGGCAAGGTTGTTCAGCAGATCCATGGCTTACATCCAGTCTTTCGGAAAGGGTTGCAGGCCCAGATCCAGCGCATAGCGGAAGAGCACGAAAAGCCCTACCGAAAGCCCGATACCTGCGGCTGCGGCCACCAGCGGGCGCGGCGAGAGCTGATAGCTCAGAATGCCTGCGGCAATGGCGGTGGGGATAAGAAAGCCCAGGGGTTTCAGCGCCATGGCATAGCCGATCATCACCACGACGGCCAAACCGATGGTCATCACCGCCTGAACGGGGGGCCAGTCGGCCTCCGGATCGGGGCGCAGGATCATGACAATGGCGCAGAGGATCACGCCCGCGGCGATCATATAGGGGAACATCTTCGGCCCCATAGGATCGGGAAACAGCGGCGTCTGGATCGTTGTGGCGCTGAGGATATACCCCAGCGCCACCACGATCATGACCGCTCCGAAGATGCGGTCGCTCGACATCACTGGATGACGCCGATCTCTTTCGACAGCTCGACGGTGTCGGCGATCACGCCATCCACCCAGCTTTGGAAGTCGCCGCCGACCTTGGTGAATGGGGCGAGACCGTTGGCGGCCATGGTTTCCTTCCATTCGGCGCTGTCGGCCACGGCCTGCAGCTTGGCGCCCCAGGCTTCGAAATCTGCGTCGCTGATGTCTTTCGGCACATAGAGACCGCGCCAGTTCACCGCGACCACGTCAAAGCCCTGTTCCTTGGCGGTAGGCACGTCTTCGAAGCCCGGCACCCGCTCTTCGGTCAGCACGGCCAGCGCACGCACTTCGCCCGATTGCAGGAAGCCGACGATCTCCGACATGTCGCCGGTCATGCCCTGGGTAAAGCCACCCACGGTCTGGGTGATCGCATCAGCGCCACCGTCGACACCGATGTATTTCACCTTGGTGATGTCGGTGAACCCGGCATCCTTGAGGATCATCAGCACCTTGAGATGGTCAAACCCACCGGCGGCAGACCCACCGGCAAAGGCCACCGAACCGGGATCGGCCTTGATCGCCTCAACCATGTCACCGAGGCTCTGGAACGGGCTGTCGGCGCCCACCACGATCACGCCCGGGTCAGCCCCGATGGCGCCCACGAAGCGCACCTGATCGGCGGTCATGCCGGCATAGGCGTTCTGCGCCAGACGGGTGGCGGTGGCCTGGCTTGCGGCGACGATCAGGTCGGCATCGTCAGCGCGCTCATTGACCACATGGCTGAAGGCCAGCCCGCCGCCGCCACCGGCCATGTTGGTGATCTGCACAGGGTTGGGCACCTGGCCGATGTCGTGCAGGATCTTGCCGATCTGGCGGCAGGTGAAATCCCAGCCGCCGCCGGGGTTGGCCGGTGCGATGCACTCGGCGGCAAAAGTGGCGGTGCCCGCCACAGAGAATACGGCGCCCGCAACGAGCGCGCGAAGAGTTTTTGACATATTGTCCTCCCACAGGTTTCCCTTCCGTTCGTGCGGAAGGTCCGGGGCAAAATTAGGGCCTCATGTCGCGCGATTGCAAGCACTTATCGCGGCGGGGCTCAGCCGGGCGGCATCCAGCTTCCGTAAAGGGGATGGTCTGATGTGAGCGGTAACGCCACCGGCAGGCCCTCGCGCGCCGAATGATAGGCCGCTGTTACCAGCTCCAGGGCGGCGCGCCCGTCCCCGGGCGTGACCTCCCGGCCGGGCTTGCCGTCAAGCGCATCGGCCATGGCTTCGAAAAAGCCCTCAAACCCTGCTTTCGCCTCCGGCAACCCGGCCAGAACCGTGTCGATCTCGGCCTGCTGGCGGGGGGCGCGGGCGGTGAAACGCCAAGGCTTTGCGGCGGGCGCATAGGGCGCGTGATCGCTTTCGACGGTGAAGCCTTCGAACATCAGCCGCATCCGGCTCATGTCCTCGGCCGCGCCCAGAGTGACCGAGGAGGTGACCACTGCGCCGCTTTCCATCCTGAGGGTCAGTGCCGCGCAATCCTCGGTCTCGATCGCGTTCACCCGGGTCGCCAGTTCGGCATAGATGCGGGCGACCGGCCCGAGAACGGAGGGCAGCAGGTCATGGATATGGATCGCATGACCCAGAAGCGCGCCGCCCTGTTCGCCCGCCCAGGTGCCGCGCCAATCGATGGCGTAATAGGCCGCATCCCGATTCCAATGGGTTTCCAGTGACCCGGCATAGCAGCGCCCGGCCAGCCCGGCCTCGATCAGCGCGGTAAGCTGTGCCGCGCCGGTGCCGTAGCGATACTGGAAGACCGGGAAGAGCTGGCCGCCGGTCTCCCGGGCCTTCGCGATCAGTTGGTCGGCCTCGTCGAGCGAGCCCACCAGCGGTTTTTCACAGACCACCGCCTTGCCCGCCTCCAAGGCCCGCATGGCCATGCCGAAATGCAGATGCGGCGGCAGGCAGATGTCGATCACATCAATTCCGGGGTCGGCCAGAAGTGCTGCAAAGTCGTCGGTCACCGGGCGGTCGCCTGCGATGTCGCGGGCGCGGTCCAGATCCAGATCGCAGATGGTGACCACGTCAAAGCGCTCTGGCAATGCCTCATAGCCTGCAAGATGCTCGCGCCCGATCCCGGCGCCGATAATCGCAACCCGCCTCATGCCTCGGCCATCCTTTGCGCTTCGATTGCCAGTTCCATCACGGTGAAGGCATGGGCCTGAGCCATCGCAGTTTCGCTGCGATCCTGCACGTCCGCCACCAGACGGGCGAAATAGGGCAGGCCCGCATCGTCACAATCGATCATCGTGTTTTCCTCGCCATTGACCAGATAGAGACGGTTGGTGGCTTGGGGCCTGCCGATGTCGGTGTATTTTCTCAACTCGATCTGGCCTTCGGTCCCCTGAATGAAAAGCCGTCCGTCGCCCCATGTGGGCAGGCCATCGGCGGTGAACCAATCGACGCGCACATAGCCGTGGCCCTGTTCCGCATTCAGCACCATCTCGCCGAAATCCTGAAAGCCGGGATGGTCGGGCAGGGTGGTGTTTTCCACATGGGCGTGACGCACCTCCGCCCGGGCCGCGCCGGTGAAATGCAGAAACTGGTCAATCTGGTGCGACCCGATATCACAGAGAATGCCGCCATACCGCGCGCGGTCGAAAAACCAGTCGGGCCGGGTCTTCAGATTCTGTTTATGCGGCCCGATCCCCAGCGTCTGGATCACCCGGCCAATGGCGCCGCCGAACACCAGTTCTTCGGCCTTGGTGACCGCAGGCACCTGAAACCGTTCGGAGAAATTCACCGACCAGATGCGCCCGGTCTCGGCCTGCACGGCACGGATCTCGGCCAGTTGCTCCAGCGTCGTGCAGCCGGGCTTGTCGACCATCACATCCTTGCCCGCGCGCATCGCCTCGATGGCAAAGCCTGCGCGATCCTCCGGCACGGATGAGATCAGCACCATGCGCACGTCGGGATCATCGAGAATGGCGCGCCGGTCCGCAGCCTTTGCGACCTCTGGAAACGTCTCGTTGAACTTGGCTTCCGTCACCGCAGGCCCGTCCGTCCAATAGGCCGCCGCATGGCAGCCCTCGGTCTTCATATGGCCCAGCATGCCGAAGATATGGCCATGGTCGATGCCGATGACCCCCAGTTTGAATGGCATTTTGTCCTCCCGAAACTCTGCCTTTACAGCGCCACGCGCCGCCCTTCGCGCGCCGATTGTTCCAGCGCTGCGATCAATGCGTGAACCCCAAGCGCGCTGCGCCCGGTGATCATCGGTGCGCGTCCCTCCCGGACCGCACCTGCGAAATCTTCGATCACCGTCCGATGCCAATCGCTGGTGAAGGCCATGGGATCAGCCCCGGCACCGCTTGCCGCCGCCGTACCCAGCACCTCTGTGCCTCCGTCCTGCCAGGAGAGATGCAACCGCCCCGCCTCCAGCCGCGCGGACCCAAGCGCCCCATGGAGCGTGATCACCTCGCCCGCACCGGGATAGCTCGCCGTGGCGGCAAAGAGCTGCCCCAGTGCCCCATTTTCAAACCGCAGACCGGCGCTGACGAAATCCTCCGCCTCCATTTCGTGAAACCCGGTGGTGCCCGCCATGGCGGTGACCTCCACCGCGGGCCCGGTGAGGCTCAACATCAGATCCATCGTGTGAATGGCCTGCGAGATCATCACCCCGCCGCCATCGCGCGCATAGGTGCCGCGCCCCGGTTCGTCATAGTAACTCTGCCCGCGCCACCAGGGCACAGTCACCTCGACCGCGCGCAAGGTGCCGAGCCGCGCCATCACCCCGCGCAACTCCGCCACCACCGGCCGCGCCCGGTGCTGCAACATGATGCCAAGGGGCACGTCGCGCGTCTCGCAGATCTCGACCAGCGCCGTGGCGGCGGCCAGATCCCGCTCCACCGGCTTTTCCATCAGGATCGGTTTGCCCGCCCGGCTCAGTACGTCGATAATCTCGGCCCGTGCATTGGGCGGGGTGGTCAGGATCACGAAATCGACGCTGTCGTCGTCGGCAATCGCCGCCACGCTTTCGGCCTCGACGGCGCCCAGTCCGGGATGCGCGTCAAGAAACCCCCGCCGCGCGTCAGCCGAGCGTGCAAAGACCGGGCCGAGGGTGACCGCCTCCGATTTGGCAATCGCGTCCCCATAGGTGGGCGCCACCATGCCCAAACCAATGAGCGCGGCCCGGGCCGTGTGATCTGTCATCGAAAGTCCTCCCGGCGCGGAGACTGGGCAAGCGCCGGGGGAAGGTCAAGTCATCTCAGGCCGAGCGCAGCCCCGCGCGATAGGTCAGAAGCCCCGCGGGTGCATCCTGCGATTGTTCGTAATCCAGCGCCGCGTGGTCCGAGGCGGCCGTGGCGCGTTTGAATTCGAACACCCGCTCGCCCGCTTCCTCTTCCGAGGCGACGATCAGGCATTGCGACAGGTGCCGCCCGCCATCATAAAGATCGACCAGACCGCGCAGACGCGGCGCATCTGCCGCATCGAGGGCGAAGCCATCGTCCCAATAGCGCAGAATGGTAAAGGTCTCGCCTCCCGCGCAGACCTTCATCCGGCTTTTCTTCCGCAAGGATTGTTTGCGCGCGAGTTCCAACTCGTCCCGCACGGCTTTCGGCAAAAAATCAGACATACCCCACATCCCCCTTGCTCAAAACTGTGGCGCGATTCGGGTCACTTTCAAAGCTAGAAGTACAATCGTTCTCAAAATCTGAACGATGCGGACAATTTTCAAAAATTTGTTCAAAGCCTGTCGATTGGCTGGCTCTATCCCGGCAGGTGAACTGGACCTAACCCACGCGTCCGGCGCGCCTTAGATGTCTTCAGCCCAAAGGAGGATGCCTGCCATGAAAATGACCACCGAAGAAGCTTTCGTCAAAGTCCTGCAAAAACACGGCATCCGCCATGCTTTCGGGATCATCGGCTCGGCCATGATGCCGATTTCCGACCTGTTCCCCAAGGCCGGTATCCAGTTCTGGGACTGCGCCCATGAAGGGTCCGCCGGCATGATGGCCGATGGGTTCACCCGGGTGACCGGCAATATGTCGATGATGATCGCGCAAAACGGCCCCGGCATCACCAATTTCGTGACCGCCGTCAAAACCGCCTATTGGAACCACACGCCGCTGCTGCTCGTGACGCCGCAGGCCGCCAACAAGACCATCGGTCAGGGCGGCTTCCAGGAGGTCGAGCAGATGAAGACCTTCGAAGACATGGTCTGCTATCAGGAAGAGGTCCGCGACCCGACCCGCGTGGCCGAGGTGCTGACCCGGGTGATCGCCCAGGCCTATCGTCAGTCCGCGCCTGCCCAACTCAACATCCCGCGCGATATGTGGACGCAAGTGGTCGATATCGAACTGCCCGATCCGATCGCCTTTGAACGTTCGCCCGGTGGCGAGAACTCGGTGGCCGAAGCCGCCAAGCTGCTCTCCGAAGCCAAGTTCCCGGTGATCCTAAATGGTGCCGGTGCGGTGCTCTCGGCAGGGGCCATCGACGCCTCGAAAGCCATCGCCGAGAAACTCGATGCACCGGTTTGCGTCGGCTACCAGCACAATGACGCCTTCCCCGGATCGCACCCGCTGTTCGCGGGACCGCTGGGCTATAACGGGTCAAAGGCCGGGATGGAGCTGATCGCGCAGGCGGATGTGGTGCTGTGCCTTGGCACGCGCCTGAACCCGTTTTCGACCCTGCCGGGATAC
>JAOXSD010000342.1 GCA_025800205.1 Silicimonas sp.
ATCTGTTGATGACCATGGCGCGGGTCTTTGGCCCGCTGCCCGGCGGTCTGGCGGTGTCGATTGTGGTGGTGGGCGCTTTCCTCGCCGCCTCCACCGGCATCGTCGGCGCGACTGTGGTGACCATGGGGCTTCTGGCGCTGCCGACCATGCTGCGGAACAATTACTCGCCGGAACTGGCGACAGGGGTGATCGCGGCCTCGGGGACGCTGGGTCAGATCATTCCGCCGTCCATCGTGATCGTGCTTCTGGGCACCTTGGCGGGCGATCTCTATTCAGCCGCACAGGAAGAGCGCGCCCAGCTTGCAGGCTGCACCGATGCGCTGACCTATCTGGGCGAACCGGCGGTGGTCTCGGTGGGCACGCTCTTTCAGGCGGCCCTGTTGCCCGGCATCATGCTGGCGCTGCTCTATGCGGGCTATGCTTTTGTCTACGCATTGCTCAATCCCAAGAAAGCGCCTGCCGTC
The DNA here is from genome assembly GCA_025800205.1 of Silicimonas sp. Lineage (GTDB taxonomy): Bacteria > Pseudomonadota > Alphaproteobacteria > Rhodobacterales > Rhodobacteraceae > CALKXV01. Next base: position 465 of record JAOXSD010000342.1, read on the forward strand.
CAGATGGGCGCGGCCAGTTCGGAAATCATCACCCGCAACGAGGCGCTGACCTGGTTCCTGGCGGCCCCGGTGATCCTGATCGGCGGGCTGCTGGTGCTGTCCTCGGCCGGGATTGTCGGCAGTCAGAACGTGCAGGTCGACACGTTCTCGGATGCGGGCGAACGCGCATCTCTGCGCACCAATGTGGGCGAGGAATGTCAGGCCTCGATGATCGCATTGCACGGCCAGTCGGCCTGGGATCAGGCGGTGGCCGAGGCCTCGGCCATTCAGGAGGCGGGCGGTTTGCAGGAATCGGTCGAACTGACCGAGGAAGAACGCGCGGCGCTCCTTGCCGAAAACATTGAAACGGCCGCTCCCTTGGGCACCGGATTGTCGGTGGGCATCCTGCTTCTGGCGCTGGTGCTGACCACCGCCATGGGCGTGGCACCTTCGGCCGATCCGCGCCCGATCTGGATCGGGCTCGGGGGTGTGGTGGCGGCCCTAGCGGCGGATTATTTCCTGATCTCGCCGCTCACCTCGCCCGGTGTGACGCTGGTGATCCTTGTGATCCCGCTGATGGTGATCCTGTGGGCCTGCCGCCATGCGGTGGAACGGATGGGGCAGAACGAACTGTTGCGCGTCGTCTTCCCGCCGCTGGTGCTGATCGTCGCCGTCCTCGGCTCGATCCTGGGCGGGGTGACCAACCCGACGCCCGCTGCCGCCCTTGGCGCCGGTGGCGCGATCATGCTGGCGGCGTACCGCAAGCTGAGGGAAGACAATACCTCGGGCAAGATCATCATCTGGGCGAGCTTTGCTTTGGTGATCATGCTGCTGGTGGGGGTGAATTTCGATCTGCGCGTGCAACAAGACAATGTGGCTGTCGAGAACTGGATCGCCTTCATCGTCGCACAAGCCGCCTATCTCTTTGCCATGTTCGGTCTGCTTTACGCCTGCTGGACCCTGTTCCGCATGGGCGTCCTCAGCCCCGTGGTGCGCGAAACCGCCAAGGTCACCTCGATGGTTTTCACCATCCTGATCGGCTCGCAGCTTCTGAACCTCGTCGTGATCTCCTTTGGCGGCGAGCATTACATCCAGCAATTCCTGCGGTCCTTCGATGATGAAACCCGGGTCTTCCTGGTGGTGATGTTGGTGCTCTTCGTGCTCGGTTTCGTGCTCGACTTCCTAGAGATCATCTACATCGTGATTCCGATTGTCGGCCCGGTCATCTACGGCGGCGAGTTCGATCCGAAATGGGTGACGATCATGATCGCGATCAACCTGCAGACCTCGTTCCTGACCCCGCCCTTCGGATTTGCGCTGTTCTATCTGAGGGGCGTGGCACCGCCCGAGGTGACCACCCAGCATATCTATCGCGGGATCGTGCCTTTCGTGATCATTCAGGTTCTGGGGCTGGCGCTTCTGTGGTTCTTCCCCTCCGTCGTGACCATCCTGCCGGATCTGATCCCGAATTGAGGCAAAAGTCTCGGCAAGATGCGCGGCCTTGACGGTCCACAACGGGACCGAGGGGCTGATGAGCGATCTTGTGAAGCTGCGCGATTGAAAAAGGCCGGTCCGGATGATCCGGGCCGGCCGTTTCTTTGGGGGACAGGTGGGCTCAGACCCGTTTCACCAGCGCATGGCGTTTCCTGCCCGCCGAAAGCTTGACCGGTGCGGCAAGTGCGCCCGCATCAAACATCTGGCCCGGGTCGGTCACCGGCACGTCATCGGCCTTGGCGCCGTTTTCCGCGATCAGGCGTTTGGCTTCCTTGCCCGATTTGGCAAGACCCGCGCGCACGAAAAGCTGAGCGGCCGAGATGCCATCGGCGAGATCGGCCTCGGTCAGCTCCAGCGTCGGCAGGTCATCCCCCACGCCGCCTTTCTCGAAGACCTCACGCGCGGTGGCCTCGGCCGCCGCCGCTGCCTCGGCCCCCCGGCAAAGCGTGGTCACCTCATTGGCGAGCCGCACCTTGGCTTCGTTGATCTCCGCCCCGCCCAAGGCCCCCAGACGCTCGCATTCATCAACGGGCACTTCGGTGAACATTTTCAGGAACTTGCCCACATCCGCATCGGGCACATTCCGCCACCATTGCCAGAAATCATAGCCCGACATCATCTCTTCGTTGAGCCAGACAGCGCCATCGGCGGATTTGCCCATCTTCTTGCCATCGGCCCGCGTCACCAGCGGCGTGGTCAGACCATAGGCATCCGCCGCCTCGACCCGGCGGATCAGGTCGGCGCCCGAAACGATATTGCCCCATTGATCGGAGCCGCCCATCTGCAACACGCAGCCATAGCGGCGGTGCAATTCCAGGTAATCGTAGGATTGCAGCAGCATGTAGTTGAACTCGATGAACGAGAGCGCCTGTTCCCGGTCGAGCCGCGTTTTCACGGAATCGAAGGCCAAAAGCCGGTTGATGGTGAAATGCTTGCCGATGTCGCGCAGGAATTCGATGTATTTCAGCTCATCGAGCCATTCCGCGTTGTTGACCAGAGGCGAGTCGGTCTCGCCCTCCCCATAGGAGATGTAGCGCGAAAACACCTTGCGGATGCCTGCCGCATTCTCATTGATCTTCTCGACCGAGATGATCTTGCGCATCTCATCCTTGCCCGAGGGATCGCCCACCTTGGTGGTGCCACCGCCCATCAGCGTGATCGGCCGGTGCCCGGTCTTCTGCATCCAGCGCAGCATCATGATCTGCACCAGATTGCCGATATGGAGCGAGGTGGCGGTCAGATCAAAGCCGATATAGCCGGTGACGACGCCGGACCGGAATTTGTTGTCCAACCCTTCCAGGTCGGTGCAGTCTGCCATAAATCCCCGCGACAGGATGGTCGCCAGGAAGTCGGATTTCGGGGTATAGGTCATGTCTGATCCGGTTCCGCTCGCGCTTGGTTCGGCGGTCTCTATACTGGCCTTGGTGACAAAGGAAAACCCATGAGCAAAACCTCGGCGATCTGGGCGCTTGGCGCCATGTCCGGCACGTCGCTGGACGGGGTGGATGCGGCCATGGTGCGGACCGACGGGATCGAGGTTTTCGAGTTCGGCGAAAGCGCCTACCGGGCCTATTCGGAGGAGGAACGTGCGGTGTTGCGGGCGGCCTTCGGCCATGAGACCGGGCCGAAGGTGGCGGCGGCCGCCGAAGTCATCGAGATCGCCCATGCAGAGCTTCTGGCGGGATTCGACGGGGCTGGGGTGATCGGCTTTCACGGCCAGACCACGGTGCATCTGCCCGATCAGGGGCGGACCTGCCAGATCGGCAACGGCGAGGTGCTGGCTCGTGCGCTGGAGCGTCCGGTGGTCTGGGATTTCCGTAGCGCCGACATGACCCTGGGCGGGCAGGGGGCGCCGCTGGCGCCGTTCTATCACTTCGCACTGGCTAAGTATCTGCGCCTGACCGGCCCGGTGGTGTTTCTCAATATCGGCGGGGTGGCCAATATCACCTGGCTGGATGCCGATGCGGCCAGCCCCGAGGCGCCCGGTGCCTGCCTGTCCTTTGACACCGGCCCCGGAAATGCGCTGATCGATGACCTCTGCGCCGCCCGTCTGGGGGAGCGGATGGACCGGGACGGGGTGCTCACCCGGGCAGGCGAGGTGGATATGGAGGCGTTGCAATCGATGCTGATCGGCCGCGCCTTCTTTGCCGAGATGCCGCCGAAGTCACTGGATCGTCAGGATTTTACCGACTGGATGGATCTGATCCAGGGCCTGCCCGATGCTGATGCGGTGGCCACGCTTGCCTCCGGCACGGCAGGGGCGATTTCCATGGCGATGGATCACTGCCCGGCGCCGCCCAGACAGGTGCTGGTCTCGGGGGGCGGGCGGCGCAATCCCGGGCTGATGGAGATGATTGCGGGGCTGCTCGACTGTCCGGTGCGCCCGGTGGAAGAGCTCGGGCTTGATGGCGACATGCTGGAGGCCCAGGCTTTTGCCTATCTTGCCGTGCGGGTCCAGCGCGGGCTGCCCACCTCGGCGCCGGGCACCACGGGCGTTGCCGCCCCGGTGGGTGGCGGGGTTCTGAGCGAAGGGTGAGAGGCGAGGGGGCCTTGTAGCCCCTGTCTCCAAAACGAAAACGCCCGACCAGATGGCCGGGCGTTTCCCTGAAATGTCATGACTGTCAGTGCGCCACGGCCCCACGACCGGCTGCGGCCGCCGCGTCGGCGGCCCGTTGGGCGGCGGCGGCTTCTTCTGCCGCCTCATCCCATTCGATGGCTTCGGGAGCGCCCACAAGGGCCTGCTCCAGCACTTCGGACACATGTTTGACCGGGATGATCTTCAGCCCTTCCTTCACATTGTCCGGGATCTCGGCCAGATCTTTCTCGTTCTCCTCGGGGATCAGCACCGTGGTGATGCCACCGCGCAGTGCTGCCAGAAGCTTTTCCTTCAACCCGCCGATGGGCATGGCATTGCCGCGCAGCGAGACCTCGCCGGTCATGGCAATGTCGCGCCGCACCGGGATCTGGGTCAGCACCGAGACGATGGAGGTCACCATGGCCAGACCTGCAGACGGTCCGTCCTTGGGCGTCGCCCCGTCCGGCACGTGGACGTGAATGTCCATCGTGTCGAACTTGGTGGGTTTCACACCGATGGAAGGGGCAATCGAGCGGACATAGCTTGAGGCCGCGTCAATCGATTCCTTCATCACGTCTCCCAGCTTGCCGGTGGTCTTCATCCGACCCTTGCCCGGCAGTTTCAGCGCCTCGATGGAGAGAAGATCACCGCCCACGGAGGTCCAGGCGAGGCCGGTGACCACACCGATCTGGTCTTCCTTCTCGGCCAGACCATAGCGGTATTTCTTCACGCCCAGGAAGTCTTCCAACTCCTTCGGGGTGACGACGACCTTTTCCTCTTCCTTCTTGACGATCTTGGTCACGGCCTTCCGCGCCAGCTTGGCCAACTCGCGTTCGAGGTTCCGCACGCCGGCCTCGCGGGTATAAGTGCGGATCATCTCCTGCAGCGCCTCGTCGGTCAGTTCGAACTCCGAAGGTTTCAGCCCGTGGTTCTTGACCTGCTTGCCCAGAAGATGCTGCTTCGCGATCTCGCGCTTTTCATCCTCGGTGTAACCCGCGAGCGAAATGATCTCCATCCGGTCCAGAAGGGGCCCGGGCATGTTGTAGGAGTTCGCCGTGGTCAGGAACATCACGTTCGAAAGGTCGTATTCGACCTCCATGTAATGGTCGACAAAAGTGCCGTTCTGCTCGGGGTCGAGCACTTCGAGCATGGCCGACGCCGGATCGCCCCGGAAATCCTGACCCATCTTGTCGATTTCATCCAAGAGGATCAGCGGGTTGGTCGTCTTGGCCTTTTTCAGCGCCTGGATGATCTTGCCGGGCATCGAACCGATATAGGTCCGCCGGTGACCGCGAATTTCGCTTTCATCGCGCACACCGCCGAGCGAGATGCGAATGAACTCGCGTCCCGTGGCCTTGGCGACCGATTTGCCAAGCGAGGTTTTGCCAACGCCCGGAGGCCCGACGAGACACAGGATCGGCCCCTTCAGCTTCTTCGAGCGCTGTTGAACGGCGAGATATTCGACAATCCGCTCCTTGACCTTTTCCAGCCCGTAATGGTCGTCATCGAGAATGCGCTGCGCCCGGGCCAGATCCTTTTTCACCCGGGATTTGGTGCCCCAGGGGATCGACAGCATCCAGTCGAGGTAATTGCGCACCACGGTGGCCTCGGCGCTCATCGGCGACATGGTCTTGAGCTTTTTCAGCTCGCCTTCCGCCTTCTCGCGCGCCTCTTTCGAGAATTTCGTCGCTTCGATCTTCTCTTCCAGCTCGGCGATCTCGTTCGAGCCTTCCTCGCCGTCGCCCAGCTCCTTCTGAATGGCCTTCATCTGCTCATTCAGATAATATTCGCGCTGGGTCCGCTCCATCTGGGATTTCACGCGGGTCTTGATCTTCTTTTCGACCTGCAGGACCGACATTTCGCCCTGCATCAGCCCGTAAACCGCTTCCAGACGTTCGGCGATCGACAGCGTCTCCAGAAGCCCCTGCTTCTTGTCCACCTCGATGCCGAGATGCCCGGACACGAGGTCCGCCATTTTCGAGGCTTCCTGAGTGTCGGCAACCTGGGTCAGCGCCTCTTCGGGCACGTTCTTCTTGACCTTGGCGTAACGCTCGAATTCATCGGCCACCGAGCGGATCAGCGCCTCCACCGTGGAGGCATCGCCGATCTCTTCCTCAAGCGGCTCCGCATAGGCTTCGAAGAACTGATCGTTGTCCAGATAATCGGTGATCCGCACCCGGCTGCGGCCTTCGACCAGCACCTTGACGGTGCCATCGGGAAGTTTCAGCAATTGCAATACATTGGCCAGCACGCCGACGTCGAAAATACCGTCTTCGGTGGGCTCGTCCACGGCGGGGTCGATCTGGCTCGACAGCAGGATCTGCTTGTCGTCCTGCATCACCTCTTCCAGCGCACGCACCGATTTTTCCCGACCGACAAACAGCGGCACGATCATATGGGGAAAGACGACAATGTCTCTCAGCGGCAGAACCGGGAAGGATGTTGTGAAAGGCTCGCTCATAATTGTTATGTCCTTTGTCTGCAAAAGGGCCGGGTCCCGATCACGGCAACGCCATCCCTTTCCTTGGGCCTCATATCTGGTTGCGGCTTCCTGCCGCTTCAACCTCTGCTCGGTTCACAATGTGCCTGTCCGCGCAGCAAGGGGCAACCCACCACGGTCTGTGCCGGGCACAAAACCGGGGTAAACCGCTGATTTGGTAAACAGTGCGACGCCCGAAAAAAGACTGGTTCCGTGAAGGAAAAATTAACACACCCGCCGCATTTTCGCCGGAAAGCGAACCTAGCGAGGGGGCGGGGGCATCGCAGCGCGGAGCCAGACATGCTCAACGGGCTCAGAACCCGGCTTCACCAGGATCGACGCCGTCTTGGATTCGTGACCATTTTGGCGTTTTTCGCGGGATATTTCATGTATTTGCCCAGCGACCTTCAGGTGGGTAGCTGGCCGCTGGCCTGGGTGACCGGCGCAATCTATGCCGGTGTCGTCGGTCTTGTGGCGGTGATCGTCTGCCTGCTGCTGCCCTCGATGCGTTTCATGCTCGAAGCGGTGGCGATTTCCCGGCTCTTGCTGTCCCTTGCGGTGCTCGCGGCACCCGGTCTTGGTCCGATGGTGCTGTCGAACCCGGCGCTGACCGCCGGGATCATCGTGCTGGGCGGGATCGCCGTGCGCCGCCTGCTCCATGGCCGGGTGCTGCCCGCGCCGGATCTCGGCCCCTGGCCGCGACTTCTGCCCGAAGGCGGGTTGCGCCGGGTGCCCCTGCGGGTGGAGGCCCGCCCCTGGCAGGCCCGCTACACCGGCTGGATCGACGGCTCTAGCCCCGCCCGATAAAGGGCATGGTGGTTGCCATGATGGTCATGAACTGAACATTCGCCTCCAGCGGCAGATCGGCCATGTGCAGCACCGCATTGGCGACGTTTTCGACCGCCATCACCGGTTCGGGCCGGATAGAGCCGTCGGCCTGGGCGATGCCGGTCTGCATCTTCTCGGTCATGTCGGAGGCGGTGTTGCCGATGTCGATCTGCCCGCAGGCGATGTTCCAGGGCCGCCCGTCGAGCGAGATCGACCGGGTCAGCCCGGTGATCGCATGTTTCGTGGAGGTATAGGGCGCCGATCCGGGGCGCGGCACCGAGGCCGAGATCGAGCCGTTGTTGATGATCCGCCCGCCCTGGGGATCCTGATCGCGCATCATGTTGAAGGCGCCCCGGGCACAGAGAAACGCCCCATAGAGGTTGACGTTGACCACCTTCATGAAATCCTCGGGCGAGACATCGCCGATCGGCGCGGCGGCCACGTTGTTGCCGGCGTTGTTGAACAGCACGTCCAGCCGGCCGCAGACATCCTTGATACGGGCAAAAAGCCCATCCACCGCCGCCGCATCGGTCACGTCACAGGCAAAGCCGTGGCCTGTGCCCATCTCGGCCACCACCGCGTCCAGCGCCTCCTGGCGCCGCCCGGTGATCACCACCTCGTAGCCGTTTGCCGCCAGTTTCAAAGCGGCGGCCTTGCCGATGCCCGAGCCGCCGCCGGTGACCAATGCGATCTGTGTCATGAATTCCTCCCGTTGTTGCAGGAATTGCTATGGGGCGCTTCCCCGGGCGTCAAGCGTGCCCTTTCGCTGCGTCATGGCGCCGCTCGTCATTTCGCTTGGCGGGATGTTGAGGTATATCAACGACAGGGTCGTGAAGGAGTCGTTGGAAATGACGCCGCATCATCAGGAAGAAAGCCGCTGCGAAAGCTGTCCGATTCGGGAACGCGCGGTCTGCGCGACCTGTGATTCCGACGAATTGCAGCAGCTTGAGGCGATCAAGTACTACCGCACCTACGAGGCCCGCCAGCCGATCATGTGGCGCGGCGACCGGATGGAATTCGTGGCCTCCGTGGTTTCCGGCACGGCGACGGTGGAACATCTGACCGAAGACGGGCGCAAGCAGACCCTGGGTCTGCTGCTGCCGTCGGATTTCATCGGACGCCCCGGACGCGACACGGCGCTTTACGACGTGGCCGCGGTGACCGAGGTGACGCTTTGCTGTTTCCGCCGCAAGCAGTTCGAGGAGCTGGTCCAGACCACCCCCCATGTGTCCCAGCGCTTGCTGGAAATGGCGCTGGACGAGCTCGATGCGGTGCGCGACTGGATGTTCCTTCTGGGCCGCAAGACCGCGCGCGAGAAGATCGCCAGTTTCCTGATGATGTATTACCGTCGCACGGTGACGCCCGAGCAGCAATTCGGCGCCGCCACGGTGGATCTGTCCCTGACCCGGGAAGCCATGGCCGATTATCTGGGACTGACGCTTGAAACGGTCAGTCGTCAGTTTTCCAAGCTGAAATCCGACGGGGTGATCAAGCTTGAAGGCAAGCGCAAGGTGATCATTCCCGATGTGCATGCGCTCGCCCGCGAGGCCGGCGACGACAGCATCATCGCCTGATCGCCTGATCGCCTGATCGCCCGAGCGGCGCCCGCCGTCAGAGCCGGTGCAGGTGGCTGTTCAGCTCATCATAGAGCATGGCGCGCTCCTCGGGGGTGAGAAAGGCGCCCAGTTCCACTTCGCGCCCGCCGCCCCGCAAGGTCAGATAGTCTTCCACCGGCCCGGTGCGGTGCAGGTGGACAGAGACCCATTGCGGATGGGCCACCCAGGTCAGTGGCGTGCCCTTGGGCGGGACATGTTCCAGGCGGATCTCGAACGGGGAGAGCGACAGTTCCTCATGCATGCTGCGGGCGGCCTGATTGGAGGTGATGGCCCGCCAGACCCCCCAGATCGCCGCCAGGAAAAACACCATCAGCACCCAGAGGATCGGTGAGCCCAGAACCGCCAGAAGGGGCAGGGTGAGCATCAACGCGGTCACCCCGATGAACCAGGAAAAGCCCTGCGGCGTCATCGATTGATGGGGCCAGAGCCTGAGCCGCGTGTCGTCCTGATGTTCGGTCCAATGGTAAGGCATCGGGTGAATGGTAGTGCGTCACCCCGGGGCAGACAACGGCGCCGCCTGCGGCGAAAGGTACCCATGGTAGCGGATCAGCCGATGCCCGGTGACCGGCAGGCCGACGGTGACATCAAAGCGATAGCGCCCGGCCTCCTCCCATTCCCGCGTCGCGATCCGGGGCGCCAGCCCGGCGGGCAGGGGCAGCCCCAGGAACCGCCAGCCGGTCAGGTGCATCCGCAGCCCGTCGGCGCCCGGTTCGAGACGGCTGAGCACGCAGACGGCGCCGATCTTTTCGGCCAGACAGGGGCCCTCCACCCATTGTCGGCTGTCCATCACGAAATCCCCTATGTGCCGCCGCCAGCGGTCTTCCCGGCCGGTGTCGGTCTTTTCCAGCACAAGGGCGTGTACGCCCCCCGGCGGCAAGCCCATCAGCCGCGCGATCCGGCGCAGCAGGGCCGAACCTGCCGGGGCGACCGTGATCTTCCCCGAGAACCGCCCATCGGTCCCGTGCAGCATGCGGAGCGCGGATGGCAACTCGCCAAAACGGGCGCCAAGCGCCTGACCGTAGGCTGTCATGCTGCCCCCACGAAAAAGCCCCGCCAGTGGCGGGGCTTGATCAGATCTTTGCGGACCCGGCTCAGTGCGCCGTGCCCTTGTCCCAGTCCTCGCGCTTGGGCAGCGTTTCGAACGTGTGGGCCGGCGGCGGCGAGGTCAGCGTCCACTCCAGCGTGTCCGCATGCTCGTTCCAGTAGTTCTTCTCGGTCACCGGCTTGCCCGACCGGATCGTGTAGAAGACGATGCCGATGAACAGGATGAACGAGGCGAAGGCGAGGAACGCCCCCCAACTGGACACCTCGTTCCAGTAGGCATAGGCCTCGGGATAGTCGATGTAGCGGCGCGGCATGCCCTGACGACCCAGGAAGTGCTGGGGGAAGAAGGTCAGGTTGGCGCCGATGAAGAACATCCAGAACTGCACCTGTGCGATCTTCTCGGGGTACTGACGGCCCGACATCTTGCCGATCCAGTAATAGACACCGGCGAAGATGCAGAAGACGGCACCGAGGCTCATCACATAGTGGAAGTGCGCGACCACATAGTAGGTGTCATGATAGGCCCGGTCGATACCGGCCTGGGACAGGACGATGCCGGTCACGCCACCGAGGGTGAAGAGGAACAGGAAGCCGAAGGCGTAAAGCATCGGCGTCTTGAACTCGATCGAGCCGCCCCACATGGTCGCGATCCACGAGAAGATCTTCACCCCCGTCGGCACCGCGATCACCATGGTCGCCAGCATGAAGTAGGTCTGCTGGGTCAGGGACATGCCCACGGTGTACATATGGTGCGCCCAGACCACGAAGCCCAGACCCCCAATGGCGATCAGCGCCCAGACCATCGGCAGGTAGCCAAAGACCGGCTTGCGGGCAAAGGTCGCGATGATGTGGCTGATGATGCCGAAGCCGGGCAGGATGATGATATAGACTTCCGGATGGCCGAAGAACCACAGGATGTGCTGATAGAGGATCGGATCACCGCCGCCTTCGGGCTGGAAGAAGGTGGTGCCGAAGTTCCGGTCGGTCAGAAGCATGGTGATCGCGCCCGCCAGCACCGGCAGGGACAGAAGGATCAGCCAGGCGGTGACAAAGATCGACCAGGCAAAAAGCGGCACTTTGAAGAGCGTCATGCCCGGTGCGCGCATGTTCAGGAAGGTGGTGATCATGTTGATCGCACCCAGGATTGACGAGGCCCCCGAAAGGTGCACGGCAAAGATCGCCAGATCCATCGAGTAGCCGCCTTCATTGGTCGACAGGGGCGGATAAAGCACCCAGCCCACGCCGGACCCAAGCTGGCCATTGCCACCGGGCACGAAGACCGAGCAGACCGCCAGCGACGAACCGGCCACATAAAGCCAGTAGCTGAGGTTGTTCATCCGGGGGAAGGCCATGTCCGGTGCACCGATGTGCAGGGGCATGAAATAGTTGCCGAACCCGCCAAAGAGGGCGGGGATCACCACGAAGAACATCATCAGGATGCCGTGCGCGGTGACCAGCACGTTCCACAGATGGCCGTTCGGCGCGCAGGTGCCGTCGGCGATGAGCCGCATGGCCGCTTCGCCGGCCTCATTGAGGCACATGTATTGCACACCGGGGTCTTTCAGCTCCATCCGCATGTAAACGGTGAAGGCCACGGCGATAAAGCCGATCAGACCCGAGGTGAAAAGATAAAGAACACCGATGTCCTTGTGATTTGTCGACATGAACCAGCGTTCAAAAAAGCTGAGTTCGTGGTCGTCATGCTCGTGCGCGGCTGCGTCCGCCATGGTGCCTCCCTGGCTGCTCGAATGAGACTCCCGGCCTTTGCAGACCGGAGTTGCATCTGGTTTTAGGGGCATGTCAGGGCCGGGGCAATGCGTCATATGACGCGGCGGCGTGAAAAATTGTCTCAGGGGCTTGGTTTGGCGGCCCGATTGACGTGGATCAAAGCGCGCGGCGGCGAAATGCGACGCGGATTCGTCGCAAAGGCGCAGAATGGGGCGGTTTTGCGAGCCTAGCCTGCGGTGAGTACGGAGCACAGGAGAGACCGGCGATGACCGTGACACTGGAGGCAGGACGGCTGAGCGCGGTGGATCAGGCGCGCTATTGGGAGGATGGCTTTCTGCATCCGATCCCGGTGCTGGAGGCGGGCGAGGTGGCCGGTGCGCGCAAAGCCCTGGAAGAGATGGAGCGGGACTGGCTGGACAATGGCCTCTCCCTGTCGCTCAACACCTACAAACGGGTCAATGCACAGGTGGTGATGCCCTTTGCCGCCGATCTGGCCCGTCACCCGGCCATTCTCGACGTGATCGAGGGCATTCTTGGCCCCGACCTCCTGATCTATGCGGCCGAATTCTTCATAAAGGAGCCCGGCACGTCCCAGATCGTCTCGATGCATCAGGATCTGACCTATTGGGGGCTTGGGGCCATTGACGGCCTGGTCACCGCCTGGATTGCGCTGTCCCCGGCCACGCCCGCCTCGGGCTGTATGGATTTCGTCCGCGGCTCCCATAAAAGCCCGATCCTGCCCCACGAGGACACGTTTGACGCCGAGAACCTGCTGTCACGGGGGCAAGAGGTGAAGGTGGACATCGCCGAGGGTGACAAGACGCCTATTGTGCTCGAGGCGGGCCAGATGAGCCTGCATCATGGCCTGACCATCCACGGCTCCGGCCCGAATGCGAGCGACGACCGCCGCATCGGTTTTGTCGTCCGCTACATCCGCCCCGACATGGAACAGCAGGTCGGCGCCCGCGATTTCGCCATGGCGGCGCGCGGTGCAGACCGTTTCGGCCATTTCACCCAGACACCCGCGCCCGAGGCGCTCTTTGCTCCCGGCGCACTGGCGCTCTACGATGAGATTCGCGCCGAGCAATCGAAATTCATGATGAAAGGTGCCCAGGGCACGAACGAGATTTACGCATGATGGACCAGGTCAAATTCACCGCGATGAAGGACGGCGACAAGGAAGACTACGACTTCCTCGCCACCCATGAAGAAGAATATTGCAAAGGCACCGCCGACCGGTTGCTGGGCGCGCTGGTCTCGCTCGACGAAAGCCTGTCGGGCTATCAGGTCACCCGGCTCGAGCATTCCCTGCAATCGGCCACCCGGGCCTGGCGCGACGGGGCGGATATCGACTGGGTGGTCTCGGCGCTCCTTCACGACATCGGCGACATTTTCGCGCCGCACAATCACGATGAATACGCCGCCACGATCCTGAAACCCTTCGTGCGCGAACAATGCACCTGGGTGGTGGCAGCCCATGGGGATTTCCAGCTGCTCTATTTCGGCGAACATGTGGGTGCCGATCCGATGAAGCGCGACCGTCACAAAGGGAGCACCTATTTCGACGATTGCGCCGAGTTCTGCGAAGCCTGGGACCAATCGAGCTTCGATCCCGACTATGCCTCCGAACCGCTGGAGTTCTTTGCGCCCATGGTGCGCGAAGTTTTTGCGCGTAAACCCTATGATCCGGAGGTGGTGCAGGCGGGCGTGAGGGTGCCGTTGAAGGATGCAGGCGTCGCAGCGACGCGCTGAGCGGGCAGGAACTCAGCCAAAGACCGCGCCAAAACTCTTCTTCAGCGCCACATCCACATCCTCCATCGTTACCGGCAGACCCAGATCCACCAGTGACGTCACCCCGTGGCCGGAAATGCCGCAGGGCACGATCCCGTCGAAATGGCTCAGGTCGGGCTCCACGTTGATCGACAGCCCGTGAAACGACACCCATTTCCTGAGCCGGATTCCCAAAGCCGCCACCTTGTCCTCGCGCGGGGAACCGTCGGGCAGGGGCGGTTTCTCGGGCCGGATCACCCAGACCCCCACACGCCCCTCGCGCCGCTCGCCCTTGACGTTGAACTGATCGAGCGTGGTGATGATCCAGCCCTCCAGATCATGGACGAACTTCCGCACATCGCGCCCCCGCGCGCCCACATCCAGCATCACGTAAACCACCCGCTGTCCGGGCCCGTGATAGGTGTATTCGCCGCCGCGCTTGGTGGGATAGACCGGAAAACGTGCGGCATCCTTCAGATCCGCCACCTTGGCCGAGGTTCCGCCCGTATACATCGGCGGATGCTCGACCAGCCAGATCATCTCGGGCGCCGTGCCTGCCCGGATCGCGCCCGCGCGTTCTTCCATCACCGCACAGGCGCGGTCATAGTCCAAAAGCCCCGGTTCGGTGATCCAGTCTACCATGGCAATTCCGGACGCCCGCCCGGCCTTCTCTGCTTCTGCCCCTCACGTAATGGGCGCGGGGACGAAGCGCAATCGGCGCCTTAGCCGTCGGCCAGAACAGCCCGCCGCAACATCGCGTTGACCCGGCTCTGCCATCCCGGCCCGCTGGCTTTCAACTCGGCCACCAGATCACTGTCGAGCCGGATCGAGATCGGCACTTTCGGGTGTTCAGAGCGCGGGCGACCGCCGGTTTTGCGGCGCATCTCTTCCGCCGCTTCGGGGAATGCCTCGGAAAAGGGTTTGGCCTCCGCCATCTGCGCCTCGGTGATCTCGGGCGCGTCCGGATCGGAGGTGATCAACCGCTGAATGCGTGCCTCTTCCGCATCCGAAATCGTCTTGGGCGTCTCGTCGGTCACAAAAGGCTCCTTTCCTTGCGGCTTGCCGGGCGCATTGAGATGACAGAGAGCCCTTCCGTTCCCAAAAACGCGAACACCACGGTTATGGTCCCGTCATGCAATCGTCCGATTGCCATGAAGCGATCTTCCTTCGCTGGCGCTGTCACGGCATCCAGAAAGAACCATTCATCCAGATCGGCAAAGTCCAATCCATGCCTTGCGAGATTGGCCTGCCGCTTCGGCTCGTCCCAGAGGATCTTCGCCATAATTTTTGTATATACAGAAAGTGGTGCGGAAAATCAATGCAGGCGGGGACACAACCAAGATCCGCGCCGGTTCCGGTGGCCCGCAGGCCTATCCCTTCCTTCAATGTCCGAAGATTTGGTGCGGTCGAGAAGACTCGAACTTCCACGGGTGTTACCCCACAGCGACCTCAACGCTGCGCGTCTACCAATTCCGCCACGACCGCACGTCTTAGCGTTAAGCCCGCACTCCTTAACCGGCCCGTTCGGGGTTGAAAAGGGGTGCGGACGAAAAAAGTTCAATTCGTTCCGTAGGCCACCGCCGGCAGCCATGTGGTCAGCGCCGGGAAGGCGAAAACGATGCCCAGACCGGTGAGCTGAAGCAGCACGAAGGGGATCACGCCACGGTAGATGTGACCCAGCGAAATCTCCGGCGGACAGACGCCCTTGAGGTAGAAAAGCGCGAATCCCACCGGCGGGGTCAGGAAGCTGGTCTGAAGCGTCACCGCGACGAGAATCGCGAACCAGACAATCGACGGATCGCTCACCACCCCATAGCCGTCGACGGGAATGTTCAGCGCCAGAACCACCGGCAGCATCAAGGGCATGATGATCAGCGTGATCTCGATCCAATCGAGGAGGAACCCGAGACAGAAGATGATGAACAGGATGAAAGCCACCACCATGTAAGGGTTGTCGAACGACCCCAGAACCAGGTTTTCGATGATCTCGTCGCCGCCATAGCGGCGCAGCACATAGGCAAAGAACGCCGCGGTGATGAAAATCCCCACGATGTAGCCCGAGGTGTTCAGCGTCTGCCGCATCACATCCTTGAAGACGGTGAAGTTCAGGTTGCGGCTGAAGAGCGCCAGAAGCGTCGCGCCGGCAGCACCCAGACCCGACGCTTCGGTGGGCGTCGCCAGACCATAGAAGATCGACCCCAGCACCAGGATGATCAGCCCCATGGGCGGCAGAACCGAAATCAGCACGTCCATGACGACTTTCATCGACACGGGCTCACGGTTCTCCGGCAGCGGCATGGCCGAGGGGTTGATGAGGCCGTAAATGATCAGGAAGGCGATATAGAGACAGCCCAGCATCAGACCGGGAAAGAGCGCACCCATGAAGAGATCACCCAGCGAAATCGCGAGCTGATCCGACATGATCACCAGCATGATCGAGGGCGGGATGAGAATGCCCAAGGTGCCCGAGGCTGCGATGGTGCCGGTGGCAATCGGTTTCGAATAATTCTGTCCCATCATCGTGGGAATGCCCATCACACCCAGAAGCACGACCGAGGCGCCGATCACGCCGGTGGAGGCCGCCAGAATGATCCCGATCAGCATCACCGACAGGGCCAGACCGCCGCGCAGCGCGCCAAACAGCACCTGCATCGACCGCATCATCCGCTGGGCAACACCGGATTGATCCAGCATCAGACCCATGAAGATGAACATCGGCAGGGCCACCAGCACCGGGTTCTTGATCGTGCCGCCAAAGAAGCGCCCGCCATTGGCAAAGAGCTTCTGATAGGCCAGACCCACCCGGTCATATTCTATATATTCGTTGATCAGCTTGCGGTTCGGGTCGAGTACGAATTCGCCCAGCACGATGAAGATCAGGCTGATGCCAACAAGGCAGAAAGCGACAGGAATGCCGCGGAACAACAGATAGATGAACCCCAGGAACATGGCCGCGACCAGCCACTGATTGAGGGTCATCACTTCCCCCATGAAAGACAGGATTTGCATGGATCAGGCCTTTTCTTGGGTGCCGCGCGAACGGATGAAGCTGAGGACGAACAGGGCGGCCACCAGGGCGATCCCGATCCAGAGCGTATAGTCGAAGATCGGCTCGCGGCTGATCCGGCGGGGGTTCAGGTCGGGGTTGCCGACCCGCGTGATCCAGTAGAGCACGTAATAGGCGATCCTCTCGGCCAGAAAGAGGGCGGCGGGCAGGGTCGCGATCAGCATGGTCCAGAGCCGCACCGGGGCGATCACCGCCAGATGCCGCGCAGCGATCGAAATCGTGGCGAGCGAGGCCAGAACGAACAGCACCGGAAGGGACATCTTCAAAAGGTAAAGGCTGTGAAGGCCGTTCGGGCTGTCCGAGCCTTCGCGCGCCAGCACCGACGACCATGCATAATGGAACAGGATGTCGGTCATCATGAACAGGAAGGGCAGCAGCAGCCAGCCGAGACCGACAATCTCGATCCGCGCCTTCTTCCGGCGGGTGAAATGGTGGTGCAGGATATCGACCCGCACATGGCTTTGGGTGACGATGGCATAGCCAAAGCCGACGGTCATGGCAAAGCCGTAAAGCCACCATTGCAGATCGTCGAGCCAGGCCTGGTTGTTGCCCATCTTGCGGATCACCACCTGGGTGCAGATCGCGATCATCAGCACCGGAAACAGCCAGGCGGTCACATTGCCGAACTGGATGACCACCCGGTCGGCCCATGATTGCTGATCGCGATCCTTTTCGCCCGGATCTGTGATCGCAAGCGTCTCTTCCACGGTCAAATCCGCATTGCCCGACATGGTTCCCTCCCAAGAAAAGGGGCGGCTGCTACGATGACAGCCGCCCCGTGTATTTTAGTGGCGTTCAGGCCGATTTACTTGCGCGGCAGGTAGATCGAGTTCCAGACCGCATAGCCTTCACGATATTCCTGAAGGTCGGCCCAGACTTCCTGGAAGAACGGATCACCGGCGGAAAGTTCGGCGACAACCTCGTTCCACGCCCCTTCAAAGGCTTCCAGCATTTCCGGGGGCCATTCCTTGATGGTCACGCCGTTCTTGTCGACGTTTTCCACCATGGCGGCATAGTTGGTCGCTTCGCCTTCGGCGAGGTTGGTGGTGATGGTCGCAAGGCAGGCCACTTCGATCTGCTTCTGCGCCTTTTCGTCCAGATCATCCCAGACGTCCTTGTTCACCAGAAGTTCGAACAGGGTCGAAGGCTGGTGCCAGCCGGGGAAGTAGTTGAACTTGGCGATCTTGTGGAAGCCGAGACGGGCGTCGATGCGGGGCATCGAGAATTCGGTTGCATCAATCGCGCCGCGTTCCAGCGCCGGGAAGATGTCCGAGGCCGACAGAAGCGAGGTCGACACGCCCAGTTTCTGCATCGCCTTGGCGCCGAGGCCGAAGAAGCGCATGTTCAGACCTTCGAGGTCGGCAACCGAGTTGATTTCCTTCTTGAACCAGCCCGAAGTTTCGGGCGCGATCACGCCACAGGGCAGGGCTTTGACGTTGTAGCCGTTGTCGTCGTACATCTGCTGCCAGTATTTGGCACCATCGTCATAGAGCACCCAGCCGAGGAATTCGCCGGCTTCGGGGCCGAAGGGCACGGCGGCGAAAAGCGAGGCCGAGTTGATCTTGCCCTGCCAGTAACCCGAGGTGGCATAGGCCGCATCGACAGACCCGCTCGAGACAGCGTCAAGCGCTTCGAGGGCCGGCACCAGCTTGCCGGGATCGAAGTGTTCGAATTCAACTTCGCTCGAGATGCCGTTGATATTCTCGACGAAATCGATGGCCGCGGTGCCGAGGATCGGCAGGTTTTTCCCGAAGGCCGAGGTCATCTCGAGGGTTTCCTGGGCCGAGGCGGCGCCAGTGGTCAGCAGGCCGGTGACGGCCGCTGCGATCAGCTTCTTCATGTGGTCCTCCCAAAGTTATTGGACAATCCGATTCGCCCGGATTTCCGTCACTTAAGCGGGTTCCGCGCGGGCGGTCAAACGATGCGAGACGGTTGTACACGATCTGGACGGCTTAGGTGCGGGATCCGGGGGATTTCGCCCGGTGATTTTCGGGGCTCAGCACCGTCGGCGGTCACGGTCGCGCCGGATCCGGCCCGCAATATCGCAATCCTAATTTTTTAGTAGGTCTTCCGGTGTGGCCAATCGTCAATTTGAGAGAATCGCAGACCCCGGGATTTCGATGTCGCGCGAAAGGGGGAAATGGTCGTTCTGATGCTCAAATTGGTTATATCTCCAATAACTCAAATTACTGGAGTTGTTGAGCGCCCCCGGGTCGGGGCGTCGGATAGCGTCCGTTCGGATGTGAAATCGCGATGCGATGGGCGGGCCGGACATGTTCCTGGCGGCCGGATCAGGCCTGGCATATGGCGTCACTATTGACTGTAAGGTATTGATTTAGATTTGACAAATAGATAGCTGCTGCGCGTTTAAGCGGTGGCTTTGGGCATTGCCTCGTCGGAAAGATGCGCTCTGGCGGAAGGGTAACCTGATGTTCGAAATCGTCACCAAGGGTTAAATTTGTGACATGTTGACGCAGGCAATTGTTTGATCTTTTGGAAAAAATCAAAATCGCCCATTTGAATGCCCAAATGACAAACTGGGGCGCCATCTGAACTATTGGAATAGAAAATGGACGAAGTTGAGGAATTCCTGAGGGCGCGGGCAGAGACCCTTGGGGAGGGGAATTTGCAGGCTCTTGCGGCGGATTGTGTCTTTCCGATGCCGATTTTTATTGACGGCGAAGTGGAAGTGATCCGCTCAGTTGAACACATGATCCGTCGCATCGAGCATTGTCGCGACGAACTCGAATCGATGGGATATCGCCGGGCCAGTTTCGAAGTGACGTCGAGCCGTTATATGAAGCCGGAACGGGCTCGCGTCGAAGGTGTCTGGGGCTTTCGGGACAACCTGGGGCAAGTGCTGACCTGGCTCGAACTTGGCTACTTCGTCGACAAGGGCGCCGATGGCACATGGCGGATTTCAATGATCGAATGCGTCGCAAAACCGGAGACCCGACGCATCTCCGCTTGACGCCGGCGCCGGGTTTTGGCCACGATCCCGCAAGGTTACTCGGGGTCCGCCATGCGCATCGATGGTCTGCAATATGCCAATTGGTCGGAAGAGATCTTCCGGCAGATGCGCGAAGGGGCGGTGGATGCGATCCATGTGACCATCGCCTATCATGAGAGTTTCCGCGAAACGGTGCTCAATTTCGAGCGCTGGAACCGCTGGTTTGAAACCCATCCCGACCTGATCCTCAAGGGGCTGACCGCCGCCGACATTGATCGCGCGCGGCGCAGCGGGCGCACGGCGATCTTCTTCGGTTTTCAGAATCCCAGCCCGATCGAGGATGACATCGGCCTGGTCGAGATCCTGCACAGCCTTGGCGCCCGGTTCATGCAATTGAGCTACAACAACCAGTCGCTGCTGGCGACCGGCTGTTATGAGGCCGAGGATCCGGGGCTGACCCGGATGGGCAAGGCGGTGATCCGCGAGATGAATCGGGTCGGCCTCGTGATCGACATGAGCCATTCCGCCGAACGCTCGACCCTGGAGGCCGCCGAATGGTCGGACCGCCCGATCACGATCACCCATGCGAACCCGTCCGCCTGGCATCCGGCGCGGCGCAACAAGAGCGACCGGGTGCTGCGCGCGGTGACCGATAACGGCGGCATGATCGGCTTTTCGCTCTATCCCCATCACCTGCGCGATGGCAACAACTGCACCCTGGCGAGTTTCTGCGAAATGGTGGCGCGGGCCGCCGATGACTACGGGATCGACCATCTCGGGATCGGCAGTGATCTGTGTCAGGACCAGCCCGACAGTGTGGTCGAATGGATGCGCGTGGGGCGCTGGACCAAGGAGATCGACTATGGCGAAGGCTCGGCCGCAGCCCCCGGTTTCCCGCCGATGCCACCCTGGTTCCGGGACAACCGCGATTTCGGCCAGATCGAAGCGGGCCTTGCGGTGGTCGGCATGACCCGGGACGAGGTGGCGGCGGTGATGGGCGGCAATTGGTACCGGTTCTTCGGCGAAAACTTCGGGCCCGCCCGATGAGCGGGCTGGCCCTGCGTCCGCCCGAACAGGTGATGCGGCTCGACCGGCTGGGCGCACTTCACCAATGCCGGTTGAGTTTCATGCGCACCCTGACCCGGCGGATGGCGGCGGAAGGCTGGCGCTTTTCCCGCCCGATGTTCGAAATGGATGCCCGTGGCGTCGGGCGAGCGGTCTACAAGGTCGAGACCGGCGCGCGGGTCTATTCCATGGTCGCCTTCGCCCATGACCTGCCCGATGAAGACCGCTCCGACCGGGTGATCGCCGAAGCCTGGGATGCGACCTTCACGCTCTTTGACGGCACCCCGGATGCGGCGGATCTCGCCCGTCTTGAGGCCAATGTGCCGCGCCAGGAGGCGGGGCGGATTTCCGAGCGCGAACTGGCCCTGTCGCGGGCCAATCGCTCGACACGGCTCTGGACCCATGTGGTCGCAGCACTTGCTTCGGGCCGGCAGCCCGACCCTGCCGAGCTGGCCCGGGTCGGCTATCTGATGCGCACCACGGCGGTCTATGGATCGGGCAAGTTCGGCGCCGCCGATTATGCCACGATCTGCGTCCGGCCCGAATTCTCGGCGCCGTTCCAGGTGGAAATGCTGCTGGTCTATCTGATCCGCAGTTTCGTGCGCGATCTGGTCAATCACATGGCCCGCGCCCGCGGTGGCGCGCAGGCCGCGGCATTGGCGCCCGATCTGGCCCGCGCCCTGGGGATCGGCAATGCCACCGGGCTGGGCATGGCGCCCTTCATCGTCAACCACCCGGTTTTGTTCAACAATTGGATCGCGGCGCGGGAAACGGCGCTGGCCCGGGTCTGCGCCCGGCAGACCGCCTCGGCGGCGGAACGGACCATGTTCCGCGATCTCTTTGCCCGGTTTGAAGAAGTGTTGGAGAGTTGGCGCTCGGATCACCCGGTGCAGCGCGCGAAGCTCGCGGATCTGCGCGCGGATTATGCCGCCGCCCGGGCGGTGGTGGCAGGCCCTCTGCTGGAGGGCGCGGAACCCTGGGCGCGGCTGATGGCCTGGGCGGACGGCGCCTTGAGCCTTGAGGGACAGGAATGTCTTGCCTCGCTCATTCTGGAGCCCTTTGGCGCGCTGGTCGATGATCTCACCGCTGATATGGCGGATCCGGGCGAGGGCACATTCCGGTTGAACGGCAGCATGACGATCGGCGCGGCGCGGGCGCAACTGGCGCAGGTCTTCGGCTGGGCCGAAGCGCGCGACTGGGACGCGCCCGAGGAAGTGGCGCGGCTCTGGTATGTCTCTGCCGAGAAGCTTGAACCGCGTCTGGCCGAACGCGCGGACGAGCCGCTTGAGCCTTATGAACAGCCGCTGGCACCGGGGCGCGAGGCGGCGCGCGCGGCCCGGGATCTGGCCCTTTGGGCCGACGAGGAGACGCTTGCGGCCTTTCTTCTGGCCCATCCCGAACACCGCCGCATTCTGCGCCGGGTGCAGATGGCGCTGGAGGCCCCTTACGGGGAAATCCGCGACAATACGATCCATGCAGAGATGTTGCCGCTCGATATGCTTCGGGCGAAACTCTCGTTCTTCGGCGCCACCCATTTTGATCCCCGCTCCGACCGCTGGTTGCGGATCCGGATGTACCCCGGCGCGCCCTATCCGGAGGAATTGACCCACGAGAATTGCGACTTCTGGGTCTATCCGGAGCGCCCCGCGTGAGCTTTTCCCTGGGCGAGGTGGAAGCGATGGCGCGCAAGGCCGCGCGCGGCGCGGGCTACCCTTGGGCGCTGGCCGACGAGGCGGGCTATGCCCTGCGCTGGTGCGAGGCGCGGGGGTTTGGCGGCGTTTCCGGTCTGGCTGCGCTGCTGAAAGCGGTGGACGGCCGTGATCCCGCCGATTTCACCCCCCGGAGCCTGACGGAATGGCAGGCGCCCGGCGCGCTCTGCCCGCTGCGGGCAGGGACAGCGCTGGCCGATGGGGCGCCGGGGCGGGCAGGGCACCCCCTCAGCCTCGGGCCGGTTCTGGCGCCGGTGCTGATCCTGCCCTATCTCGCTGATCTGGCGCGGCTCCGGGGCGGCTGCGTCGCGGCGCATCTGGGCGCCGCGCGGGCGCTGGTGGCGCCCGACGGTCTTGAGATCAGCGGTGAGTGGGAGGCTGGCGCGCTGACGCTGGAAACGACCGGGGCCCGGCCCGCCGCGCAGGTGTTGAACACCCGATCCGATCCGCCGGGCGACGCCTGGGCGCGGCTCGAATACTATGCGGCGCGCACCTATGCGCCCGCCACCGAAGTCTCGCGCCTGAAGGGCGCGGGGGCAGATGAGACCCCAAGGAGCGAATGATGAGCGACACCACCCGAATGACCCTGGCCGAGATCGAGGATCTGGCCTTCCGCGCGCTCACCGCAGCCGGCACTTCCGAGGACAACGCCCGGCCGCTGGCCCGCGCCACCGCCGAAACCGAGGCCGATGGGGTGGCCAGTCACGGGCTCGCCTATATCCCGATCTATTGTGAGCATGTGACCTGCGGCAAGGTCGACGGGCAGGCCGTGCCGGTGATCGACCAGCCGCGCCCCGCGCTGCTGCGCGCCGATGCGGCAACGGGGTTTCCCCATCGGGCGATCGCGGAAGGGTTCGAGAGGCTGGTGCCGCTGGCGCGGGGTCAGGGTCTGGCCGGGCTGGCGATCCACAACAGCTACAATTGCGGCGTGCTCGGGCTGCACACACGGGCGCTGGCGGAGGCCGGCATGGTGGCGCTCGGCTTCACCAATGCCCCGGCCTCCATCGCGCCCTCGGGCGGCGCGCGCCCGGTGGTGGGGACCAATCCCTTTTCCCTCGCCGTGCCGGGGCCGGAGGGCGAGGTGGCCTTTCTGATCGACCAGAGTGCTTCGACCATCGCCAAGAGCGAGGTGATGAAACATGCCCGCGAAGACCGCCCGATCCCTGAAGGCTGGGCGCTGGATCCGGACGGGGCGCCGACCACCGATCCGGCGCTCGGGCTGAAAGGCTCGATGGCGCCCTCGGGGGGGTACAAGGGCGTCGGCGTCGCCCTTCTGGTGGAGACCTTTGCCGCCGCGCTTCTGGGCAAGGATGCCGCGCCCTTTTCGGGCACCGCAGGCGGGCCGCCGCGCACCGGTCAGTTCTTTCTGGCCATCGATCCCGGTGCGGCCGCAGGGGCGGTGTTCGCCGAGCGGATCGCCGATCTGACGGCGGCGGTCCTGGACCAGCCGGGCGCCCGTCTGCCCGGCGACGGGCGCGGGGCGGCCCGGCGCCGGGCCCGGACCGAGGGCGTTGCGGTCTCCACGGCCATTCTTGCGCGTATCGCGGCGCAGATGGAGTGATAGGCCTTACGGGATCACGACGATATTGCCGCTGAGGCTTTTCTCGATGAAGGCCTCCTGCGCGGCATGGAGATCCTGCAGCGGATAGATGGCCGCCAGCGCCGGTTGCAGCTTGCCTGCCTCGATCAGCGTCACCAGTTCCGCCATCACGCCCGGCGCGATCACGGTGGAGCCGGTGAAGGTCAGGTCATTGAGATAGAAGGTCCGCAGGTCGAAAGTCACCATCGGCCCGGCAATGGCGCCGGAACAGGTATAGCGCCCGCCGCGCTCCAGAAGTTCGATCAGATCCGGCCAGGCCGGGCCGCCGACCACATCGGCCACCACCGTGATCCGCTCGCCCGTGAGCGCCGCAGACAGATCGGCCGGCGCGCGGGGCAGGATCAGGTCCGGGCCGAGGGCCGCGACCGCGTCGTGCTTGGCCTTTGAGGCCAGCGCGATCACCCGGGCGCCGCGCAGTTTCGCCAGTTGCACCAGCGCACCACCAACCCCGCCCGAGGCCCCCGGCACCAGCACCGTATCCTCGGCGCCGACGCGCGCGCGGTGCAGCATGCCAAGGGCGGTGGAATAGGAGCAGGAAAAGGTCGCCAGTTCCGCATCGGTGAGCGGCGCGTCCACCGCAAGGGCGTTCGGGGCGGGCATGGTGGTGTATTGGGCAAATCCACCATCCCGTTCAGAGCCGAAGTAACCGAAACTGGACGGGTCATCCGCATCGCGCAGCCAATTGTCGGTGATGATCCGCTCGCCGATCCGGGCTGCATCAACGCCCGCGCCCACCGCGACGATCCGCCCGCAGACATCGGCGCCCTGAATGCGCGGAAATCGGATCGGCGCGCCGCCCCAGCTCGGGTCGGTTTCGCCTTCCACATCAAATCCTTCGCCGGTGGTGCGCTCGGTCACCGCCTTGGAATACCAGCCCGAACGGGTGTTCACATCGGTGTTGTTCAGACCGCAGGCGCCCACCTTCACCAGCACCTCGCCCGGGGCCGGTCCGGGACGCGGCCAGGCTTCGTGCCAGACCATCTGATCCAGCCCGCCATGGCCCATGGTCACCATGGCCTGCATCACATCGGGCAAATCCATGCCGCGCCCCTCCTGTTTTGTCCGAAAGCTTGCGGCGGCAAGGGGCTCAGGTCAATCGGGGATCTCGGGCCGGGGCAGGTCGGCGAGCAGCGCCTGCACTCGTGCGCGACAGTGATTGCCGACCCAGTCCGGCCCCATCAGATGGGCCGCCGTGCGCCGGTGGCTCAGCACCAGCCGCCGCCAGCGGTGCAGGATCAGGATGCGCAGGGTGATCTGGTCCGCCGCCGTGAGCGCGGGCCGGTCGATCTGAGGCATCAGCAGGGCATGAAGACGCGTGTAATCGGCCTGAATGCCCGGGGCCATGGCCTGGTCGCGGGCCCATGGGGGCAGGGTGGCGATGGCGATCTCGCTGGTGATCCCGTTGCGCACCGCCTGGGGCGGGGCGGTGGTCAGCCAGGTGCCCGGCGCAATGGCGATCGCGCCCTTCGCGGGCGGCGCAGTCTCGCCCGGTGCGGTGATGATCAGCCGACACTGGGCGGGGCGCGCGACAGCGGCGTCAAACACCCGGCTTTGCACCGCGGCGGTTTCCCGGCGCGCCTTGGCCGAAAGGCTGTAATGGCTGACCCGCCCGCGCCGGGCCACGTCAACCCAGCCATCCTTGCGCAGCCGGTGCAGCGCCACCCGCTGCGCTTCGATCCTGATGCCCAGCCGCCCGGTCAGGCCGCTCAGAAACGGCCCCGGCAGCACCGCGCCTTCGCCCGGGGCGAAATCCCCGAAAATCGTTGCCAGCACCGACCAGACCTTGAGATCGCCAAACTCCAGAAGATCGTCGATCAGGCGCAGGGAATGGGGGGCGGGGCGGTCCATGGACCGACCCTAACCCATGGGCGCGCCAAGGAGAACCTAGATTGCCACCATGGTCAGCAGTTCGTATTCGGCGACCTTCTCCGCGTCCTGATTGGTCATGGTCACGTGCCAGCGCACCTCGCCATATTCGTCATTGCGCACGGTCTTGCCCTTCACGCTCAGCCGCACTTTCATCCGGTCGCCGGGGGATACCGGTGCCATGAAGCGCAGCTCATCTATGCCGTAATTGGCCAGCACCGGCCCCTCGCTCGGTTCGACGAAAAGCCCGGCGGCAAAACTGACCAGCAGATAGCCATGGGCGACCCGGCCGGGGAAGAACGGGTTCCGCTTGGCGGCCGCCTCATCCATATGGGCATAGAACGTGTCGCCGGTGAAATGGGCAAAAGTTTCAATATCGTCCAGCGTGATTTCGCGTTCACCCGTATGGATCGTCTCGCCAATCTGCAAATCGTGGAACCGGCGCCGGAACGGATGCTCCGGCCCGGTGATTTCCGCAGCCCCCGGCACCCAGCGCCCGGTGATCGCGCTCAGCACATCCGGGCTGCCCTGCACGGCACTTCTTTGCATGTAATGGAGCACGCCGCGAATGCCGCCCATCTCCTCGCCACCGCCCGCGCGGCCCGGTCCGCCATGGATCATGTGGGGCAGGGGCGCGCCATGGCCGGTGGCCTCACCCATGGAGGCGCGGTTGTTGACATAAAGGCGCCCGTGCCAGGCCGCACTTTCCAGCACCACCTCGCGGGCCACCTCCGGATCATTGGTGATCACCGAGGCCACGAGCGAGCCCTGACCGCGGTTGAGCAGCGCGGTGCCATGGGCGAGATCACGGTAGGGCAGGAGGGTGGCCACGGGGCCGAAGGCCTCGACCTCATGCACGTGGCGGGCAGCGTCGGGATCGGCGCAATGGAACAGCATCGGCGGAAGGAAGGCGCCGGCTTCCAACCCCGGCACCGCGAATCCCTCCGGGTTCCCGATCACCCGTTCCGCCTCTTCCGCGATCATCGCACATTTCGCCAGAACATCGGTTTTCTGGGCGCCGGAGACCAGCGCGCCCATGCGGGTGGTCGCCGCTTTCGGATCGCCCACCTGCGTGCCCTCAAGCCTGTGGCGCAGCCTGTCGATCACCGCCTCCACCTGCGCCTCGGGCACCAGAATGCGGCGCACGGCGGTACATTTCTGGCCCGCCTTCACGGTCATCTCGCGGCTGACTTCCTTCAGGAACAGATCAAACTCCGGCGCGCCGGGCACCGCATCGGGGCCCAGAAGCGAGGCGTTCAGACTGTCCTGTTCCGCAATGAACCGGGTCGCCTGCGCCAGCAGATTGGGGCGCGACCGCAGCATGAGCGCCGTCTCGGCGGAACCGGTGAAACTGACCACATCCTGCGGCCCAAGGTGATCCAGCAGATCCCCCAGCGAGCCCGACACAAGCTGCAACGCGCCCTCGGGCAATATGCCGCTGTCGAGCATGATCCGCACCGCCAGTTCGGTCACGTAACAGGTCGCGGTGGCCGGTTTCACAATGGCGGGCACACCCGCCAGAAGCGCCGGTGCCAGTTTCTCCAGCATCCCCCAGACCGGAAAGTTGAAGGCGTTGATATGCACCGCAACCCCGCGCAGGGGGGTGGCCACATGCTGCCCCAGAAAGCTGCCGTCGCGCGACAATTGTTCAATGTTGCCATCAAGATAGACATGCCCGTCGGGCATTTCACGGCGGCCCTTGGAGGCGAAGACGAACATCGTCCCGATGCCGCCGTCAATGTCGATCAGGTGGTCCGTCTGGGTCGCGCCGGTGGCAAAGGACAGATCATAAAGCGCCTGCTTGTGGGCGTTCAAATGGGTCGCCAGCGCCTTCAGCATTCGGGCGCGGTCGTGAAAGGTCATCGCGCGCAGGGCGGCGCCGCCCTTGTCGCGCCCGTAGCCCAGCATCGCGCCTGCATCGAGCCCCGCCTGTCCGGCCCGCGCCATCACCGCGCCGGTCACCGCGTTCTCGATTGCGCGTGCGCTGTCGTCCGGCGCGACCCACTGGCCCGCCACAAAGCTCTGAACCTCGATCAGTGACATGGGCTCCTCCCTTTCCGTGTCGAGGAATTAATTGACCGCTTGGTCGGTTTATGCAAGTCATTTGATCAGGGAGGACAATATGAGCACGACGATCACCACGCAGGTTGCGGGGGGGGTCCATGAGATTACCCTCAATCGGCCCGACCGGCTGAATGCCTTCAATGACGAGATGCATCTGGCCCTGCGCGCTGCTTTGACGGCGGCTGAAGGCGCCCGTGCGGTGCTGCTGACCGGGGCCGGGCGCGGCTTTTGCGCAGGCCAGGATCTGGGCGACCGGGATCCCGCAAAGATGGACGGACCGCCCGATCTGGGCGCCACGCTCGAGACCTACTACAACCCGCTCATTCGCCAGATCCGGGCGCTCGATTGCCCGGTGGTCTGTGCGGTGAACGGGGTGGCGGCCGGGGCCGGCGCCAATCTCGCCCTCGCATGTGACATCGTGCTGGCAGGCCGCTCTGCCAAATTCATCCAGAGCTTTGCCAAGGTCGGGCTGGTGCCCGATGCGGGCGGCAGCTGGTCGCTGACGCGGCTTCTGGGCGAAGCGCGCGCCAAGGCGCTGGCGCTGACCGCCGAGCCCTTGCCCGCAGAGCAGGCCGCCGCATGGGGGCTGATCTGGAAGACCCTGCCCGATGAGACCCTGATGGAGGCGGCGCGCGCACTTGCTGCCCAACTGGCCCAGGGGCCGACCGGCGGGTTGGCGGCCACCAAACAGGCGATCCAGGCGGCGACCACCAACACGATGGAGGCGCAGCTCGATCTGGAAGCCGAGTTGCAACGCCAATGCGGTTCCAGCGCGGATTATGCCGAAGGCGTCTCGGCCTTTCTGGAAAAACGCGCGCCCAATTTCACCGGAGGCCGGTCGTGACGCCCGAGGACCGTGCGGCCAGAGTGGCGCAAACCATGCTCGACAAGGACCGGGCCAGCGCCTGGATCGGCATGGAACTTGTCGCGGTGGCGGAAGGGGCGGCCAAGGTGGCGCTGACCGTGCGCGAAGATCACCTCAATGGCCACGGCATCTGCCATGGCGGCGTGACCTTTGCGCTGGCGGACACGGCCTTTGCCATCGCCTGCAACAGCCGCAATCAATCCACCGTCGCCCAGCAGAACATGATCACCTATCTGCGCCCGGGCCAATTGGGCGACCGGCTGCTGGCGGAGGCCCGCGAGATCTCGCTCTCGGGCCGGTCGGGGCTGACCGATGTGACGGTGACAAATCAGGACGGCGCGGTGGTGGCGGAATTCCGCGGCCAGTCGCGCGCGATC
>JAOXSD010000014.1 GCA_025800205.1 Silicimonas sp.
TTTTCCAGCACATGGGACAGCATTTCCTTGGTCGAGGTCTTGCCCGCCGAGCCGGTCACCGCGATCACCTTGGCACCTGTGCGCGCCCGCGCCGCCGCGCCCAGATCCTCCAGCGCCTCCAGCACATCCTCGACGATCAGAAGCGGCGCATCCTCCGCCACCCCCTCGGGCCGGTGGCTGACCAAAGCCGCCGCCGCCCCCTTCTCCAAAGCAGCCGCCACGAACTCATGGCCGTCACGCGCTGCCTTGAGAGCCACGAAGAGATCACCGGGCACCAGTGTCCTGGTGTCGATCGACACGCCCGTCGCCACCCAATCCGGCCCCTGCGCCGCGCCTTCCGTTGCGGCAAGGGCGGCCTCCCGCGTCCAAAGCACGCTCACAACCCCTTGCCATCCAAAGCAGCGACCGCAACGCTCGCCTGTTCCACATCATCAAAGGGCAGCACCGCATCGCCAATGATCTGGCCGGTCTCATGGCCCTTGCCCGCGATCAGCAGCGTGTCGCCCGCGCCCAGCGCATCGACCGCGCGCAGGATCGCCTCGGCCCGGTCGCCCACCTCGGTCACCTCGCCCGCGCCCGCATTGGCGCCCGCAAGCACCTGGGCGCGGATCAGATCCGGGTCTTCGCTCCTGGGGTTGTCATCGGTGACGAAAGCCACATCCGCATAATCCGCCGCCGCCCGGCCCATCAGGGGACGCTTGGTGGTGTCGCGGTCGCCGCCGGCGCCAAAGACAACGATCAGACGGCCCAGCACATGGGGCCGGATCGCCTTCAGCGCGGTCACCAGCGCTTCGGGCGTGTGGGCGTAATCGACAAAAACGCTCGCCCCATTGTCCCGACGCGCGGCGAATTGCATCCGCCCGCGCACCGTCTCCAGCACATGCATCGTGTCAAAGGTCTCATCCGGATCGGCGCCTGTGGCGATGCAGAGCCCGGCGGCCATCAGCGCGTTCTCGGCCTGAAAACCGCCGATCAGCCCCATGCGGACCTGATGAATGCGCCCCGACCATTCGAACCGCAGCTCCTGCCCCGTGGCATCGAACCGCTGACCAAGGATCTGCAACAGCGCCTCGCGGCTGCGCCCGATGGTCAGCACATCCTGCCCGCGCGCCTCGGCGACATCGGCCATGCGCGGGCCCCATTCATCGTCGATATTGATGACGGCAGTGCCATCCTCGGGCAGTACACGGTCGAAGAGCCCTGCTTTCGCCTCGAAATAATCTTCAAAATCAGCATGATAATCCAGGTGATCCTGGCTGAGATTGGTAAAACCGGCGGCCCGCAGACGCACCCCGTCTACCCGTTTCTGAGCCAGACCATGGGACGAGGCCTCCATCGCCGCGTGGGTGATCCCCTCATCGGCGACCCGGGCCAAAGCGCGGTGCAAGGTGATCGGTTCCGGCGTCGTGTGTTGAAGCGGCGCGGTGAAAGCCCCCTCGATGCCGGTGGTCCCGACACTCACCGCCTCGGCCCCCATTTCGGTCCAGAGCTGACGGGTGAAACTGGCGACCGAGGTCTTGCCATTGGTCCCGGTGACCGCCACCTGCACTTCGGGCTGCGCCTCGAACCACAGCGCCGCGCAATAGGCCAACGCCTCGCGCGGATCTTCCACCACCACCAGCGCGGCGTCCGATCCCTCCAGCACATCGCGCGCAATCGCCGCCCCGTCCGGATCGGTCAGCACCGCAGCGGCCTTCATCCGCAGCGCATATTGAATGAACTCGGCACCATGGACCTTGGTGCCCGGCAGAGCGGCAAAGAGATGTCCTTCCTTCACCTCGCGGCTGTCCACCGACAGGCCGGTGATCCGCAGATCGGAGGCGTCGCGCGCCGTCAGCCCGAGCTCAGCCAAGGTTTTTGTCTTTGCCCGGGTCTGCATCGCATCCACCTCTCGTCAGTTCTGCGCCAGTGTTACACCCTGCGCGCTCTGATATTCAATGTCGGGCGCCATCCCCAGAAGCGGCGCCGCGCGCCGGATGATCTGGGCCGCCACCGGCACCGCCGTCCAACCCGCCGTACGGCGCGGTTTCGGCCCCGTGGTGTCTTCGGGCTCGTCCAGGGTCACCACAAGCACATATTTCGGGTCATGGGCCGGAAAAACGCTGGCAAAAGTAGCGATCACCTTATCCTTGTAATAGCCGCCCCGGGGCGTCGGCTTGTCCGCCGTCCCGGTCTTGCCGCCCACGTGATAGCCGGGCACATCGCCCATCGAGGCGGTGCCGCGGGTGACGGTGGCGCGCAGAAACTCGCGCATCTGTTTCGAGGTGTTCTCCGACACCACCTGCGCGCCCAGAGGATGGCCCCCCTTGATCAGGCTCGCCGTCACCTCGCGCCCGCCATTGAGCAGTGACGCATAGGCCTGGGCCAGATGCAGCGGCGAGGTGGAAATGCCATGACCATAGGACACGGTCATGGTGTGAATATCGGCCCATTTCTTCGGCAGAAGCGGTTTTGCGCCCCGCGCTTCGACCAGTTCCACAGGAACCGGCTTGAACAAACCCAACTTTTTGAGGAAATCCTGCTGCCGCTCGGCACCGAACATCAAGGCGATCCGCGCGGTCCCGATATTGGAGCTTTCGACAATGATGTCCTCCACCGTCAGCGCCGGTCCCAGATCCTTGAAGTCACGGATCTTGTGCTTGCCCCAGACCATCGGTCCTTCGGTCTCGATCCAGGTGTTGCGACTGACCAGACGCTCCTCAACCCCTTGAGCAGTCGTGAAAATCTTGAAGGTCGAGCCAAGTTCGTAAAGCCCCTGCACCGCCCGGTTGAACAGGGGCGAATCCGCCTGATCACCGGTGGTCAGCGGACGCGGACGATCGTTCGGATCGAAATCGGGCAGGCTGGCCAGGCTCAGGATCTCACCCGTCTGGGCGTCCATCAGCACCGCGGCAGCGCCCTTCGCATTCATCAGGCGCATGCCGCCCGCTAGCACTTCTTCAACAGCGGCCTGCACGGTGAGGTCAATCGACAGGGCCAGGGACCGGTCGCCCCGACCGGGGTCACGCAACACCTCATCCATCGCCTTTTCAACGCCGGCCACACCGACGACTTCCGCCGCACTCACCCCTTCGCGGCCAAATCCGGCGCCGCCCAGCACATGGGCCGCAAGCCGCCCGTTGGGGTAAAGCCGCATCTCGCGGGGGCCGAACAACAGGCCGGGATCGCCGATATCGAACACCGCCTGCTGCTGCTCGGGGCTGATCCGGCGCTTGATCCAGAGGAACTTCCGCTTGCCGGTGAATTGCTCGAACAGCTTTTCATCGTTCAGATCGGGAAAGATCCGCGCCAGTTCCCGCGCTGCCCGGTCCGGATCGATCATCTGATGGGGCTGGGCATAAAGCGAATGGGTGGTCAGGTTGGTGGCCAGAATGCGCCCGTTGCGGTCGGTGATATCGGCGCGCGCCGCCACGATCTGGGCGCCGCTGGCGGCCGATTTCGGCTCCACCGGATCCGACCCGGCCAGGATCGACATCTTGAAACCGACCATGGAAAAGGCACAGAGAAAGGCAATGCCCAGCACCAGAAGCCGCCCTTCGGCGCGGGCGCGGTGGGCGTCCCGGTCCGCCTCGTGACGGGCTTCCAGATTTTCCCGCTCGATCTTGTCGGGGTTTTCGCCCGCGCGGCGGGCGGCAAGGATACGGGCCAGCGGGCGCAGCGGTGTCCGGGTCATTCCTGCACCCCCTGCAACCGCACGATCGACAGGGTTTCAAGCGGATAGGGCACCTGGTCGATATGGCGGAAATGGTCCGGCCCCAGCTCGATCAGCCCCAGCCGGTCGAAATTCATATGCGCCAGATCGGCCAGCCGTTCGGGCCGGTTGAGATAGGCCCATTCGGCCCGGAGCACGCCCGCCCGTTCCCGAAGATCGGCGATTTCACCGCGCAGCTGATCGACCTCGCGCAGCGCCGCCTGGGTCTCGTAATTCTGCCGGTAAGCCCAGACCGCCAGCGCCATCACGCCCATAGCCGTCACCAGAAAGAGAATTGATTTCATAGTTTTATCTCCTTCGGTAGTCCCAATTTCCTGCGGTCCACAGCGCCCGCCTTGGCTTCCGTCCGCCGCCCCACCCGCAGCTTTGCAGACCGCGCTCGCGGGTTGCGCGCCACTTCATCATCCGAGGGCGGGATCGCCTTGTTGCGGGCCTCGAACCGGGGGGCATCCTGCACGGCTTCGGGCGCATAGCGGCTCACACCGCCCATCTTGCCCGAACGCGCCTGAAAGAACCGCTTCACCACCCGGTCCTCCAGCGAGTGAAAGCTGACCACCGCCAGCCAGCCGCCTGGTTTGAGCGCCCGTTCAGCCGCCTCAAGCCCCGCGGTCAATTGGCCAAATTCGTCATTCACCGCGATCCGCAAGGCCTGAAAGCTGCGGGTCGCCGGGTGCGACTGGCCCGGTTTTGGTCGCGGCAGGACGGCTTCAACGATCCGCACGAGGGCCCCGGTCGTTGCAATCGGCGCGTCCTGCCGCGCTTTCACGATGGCGCGCGCAATGGCCCTGGCCGCCCGCTCCTCACCATAGTGATATAAAATGTCTGCCAAGAGCGCCTCATCGGCCTCGGCCACCAGATCGGCCGCCGACAGACCCGCCCCCGACATCCGCATGTCCAGCGGCCCGTCGGCCATGAAGGAAAAACCGCGCTCGGCCTGGTCAAGCTGCATGGACGACACGCCCAGATCCAGCACCACCCCGTCAAGCGGCGCGCCCGCAAGCGTGTCGAGATCGGAAAACGTGCCCTCTTCCAGCCGCAGCCTGTCGCCAAACTCCCCCGCCCAGGCGCCTGCCATCTCAAAGACCATCGGGTCGCGATCGACCCCGATCACCTCTGCCGCACCGGCCCGCAAAAGCCCACGCGCATAGCCCCCCGCCCCAAAGGTGCCATCCAGCCAAGCGCCCGAAATCGGGGCACAATTTTCCAGGATCGCGTCCAGAAGAACAGGGATATGCGGGTCTTTGTCGGATGCGCGGGCAGCGGCGGCCATGATCTATGCACCCTCCCCCATCTCGAGAAGCGACCATTCATCGGCGCCCGCAGGCAAGCTCGCGAGCAGCTCGTCAAGATCGCTGTCCTCACCCTTGTAGGTCTCGGGCTTCCAGATCTGGAACGTGTCCCCCTTGGCCGCGAAATAGGCCATGTTCTCGATCCCGATCTTGTTGCGCAGCTTGGCGGGCAGCACGATCCGGCCGGTATCATCAACACTGGCGAGGTGCGATTGGGTGTGAAACAGCCGCTCCATCAGACGGCGATTGGCGGATCCGCGCGGCAGCCGGGAAATCCGCTCGTCCATCTCGTTGGCCGCGTCGATGGTGAAGCATTCCAGATAGTCGCGGTTCGGACCGCCATAGACGATGACAAATTCGGGAAGCTTGCCTTCGGACCAGTTCGGGTCGCAATCGCGAAGAACAGTGCGATAGGAGGCGGGGATCGAAACCCGTCCCTTGGCGTCCACCTTCTGGTCGCCCTCGCCTCTGAAACTCCGAACCACTGCCCCGCGGCTCCTTTAATCCTGCCCCCAAATAGAAAACGGCGGATCGGACTGCTGCCACTGTCCGATCCGCCGCCCTTGTCCCGTTTCCGGGATGTCCAGCTGCGCGCGCCACCTGGGGGGATGTCTGCTCGCCCGCGCGCCGGATCCAATATCGAATGAGGGGTGCCTGTAGAAACCTGCTCTTATTTTGGTTCGGGGTCTTTGGTTGCCCCTGTGCTTGTCCGCTCGTTCGATGAATAGAGTTGTACACGGGAAATCATGGTATGCAAGAGAATTTTTTGGGATTTCTTGGGAAATGAATTTTGTAGAATTTCGGAATATTCGAAATATTGCGTCGATTTCGCAATAATCGAACCAGAAAACACAAGATATGGTGGTCCAAAATTCTCCCAGGATTTCCCAAAAAATCTCAGCAGGACGTCAGGGATCTGCTCTGGTTCCGCCCGGGACCACAGAATCCCATGGCCCGAGTCCCAGGTCAACAGCCTTGAAAACAAGGGGGCCGCGCAGGCGGAACAGCGCCCATCCCATGAAGTGCCAATTTTGGGATCACATGGCCCCGGGCGGGACAGAGGTCAGAAATCGCGCGCTGCATAAGCCGCCAGCGCCCGCGCCCGGCCCTCGGCCAGATCCACCACCGGCGCGGGATAGGGCGCGGCCGCATCCAGCCCCCAGGCGCGCGGCACCGCCTCAAAGTAGGACAGCGCGGTCGATATGGGATTTGTGCTGATTTCTGCCAGAAAGCGCCGCCGATAGGCACCAGATTTGTCGAATTTCTCCAACTGCCCGTCCGGATTGAACACCCGGAAATAGGGCGCCGCATCGGGGCCGGAGCCAGCCACCCATTGCCAGCCCATGGCGTTGGAGGCCGGATCCCAATCCACCAGACAATCCTCAAACCAGCGCTGCCCCTGACGCCAGTGGACCATCAGATGCTTGGTCAGCACGCTGGCCACGATCATCCGCGCCCGGTTGTGCATCACCCCGGTCACATACATCTCGCGCATCGCCGCATCGACAAAGCGCAGCCCGGTGCGCCCCTGCCGCCAGGCGGTCAGTGCCTCGCTTTCACCCGTGTCCCAGGGAAAACCGTCCCAGCCCTCGCGCCAGGACCGCTCCAGCATATGGGGCGTGTGCCACATCAGATGATAGGCAAATTCGCGCCAGACCAGCTCCTTCAGGAAATGCTCGGCCCCCGCCTGCCCCTCTTCCATCGCGCGGCGCGCCCCGTGCCAGCAGGCCGCCGGGCTGATCTCGCCCCAGGCCAGGTTCTCCGACAGGCCCGAGGTGGCCGCCTCGCCGGGAAAATCCCGCCGCGCCTTATAGGCTCCGATCCGCTCCGCGAGAAACCGCGCCAGCCGCGCCGAAGCCGCCGCTTCGCCCACCGCCAGGTGGGGCGCCACCACCGCAGCACCGCGATCCATCGCCCGGTCCAGCCGCCAATCCTCAGGCGCCTCGCTCGCAGGCCAATGCGCAGGCGCCGGGATCACCGCAGGCGCCGCCTGCAAACCCGCCACCTCGCGCCCTGCCACCGCGCGCCAGAACGGCGTATAGACCCGGTAGAACCCGCCGGTCTTGGTCTCGGTGCTCCAGGGCTCAAACAACAGATGCCCCGAATGGCTTTCCGCCACCAGCCCCCGCGCCTTTAATGCCGCCTTCACTTGCGTGTCCCGCGCCACCTGGGCCGGATCATAGGCCCGCGACCAATGCACGCCCCGCGCGCCGGTCTCCGCCACCAGCGCCTCGATCACCTCCAACGCCTGGCCCCGGCGACAGATCAGCCGCGCGCCCCGCGCCTCCAGTGCCCGCGCCAAGGCCGCCACACCAAGGCCGAACCGCCACAGGGGCGCCGCCCCATAGCCCTCGAACACCTCGTCCAGCACGAAGACCGGGATCACCGGCCCGCCCGACGCCAGCGCCGCCGCCAGCGCCCCGTTGTCCGCCAGCCGCAGATCCTTGCGAACCCACCAGATCACAGGTGCCTGCATTTTGAACCTTCCCGCATTCACAACCCAGGACAAACCACATAAAGGGATGCCGAAGGGGATCAATGGCAGTGACGACATTCCAGCATATCATCGGCATTGACGGTGGCGGCTCCGGCGCCCGCGTGGCCATTGCCGAACGCGACGGCAAAGTGGTCGGAAAGGGCACCTCCGGTCCGGCCAATGCCACCAGCGACCTTGACGGCGCCATCGCCAATATCCGCGAGGCTCTCGCCCAGGCTGCCGACGAGGCCGCCCTGCCCGATCCGGTGATCGCCGCCGCCTGCGCCCACGCCGGGATCGCCGGGGCGATTTCCGAAACCGAGCAGACCAAGATCGCCGAAGCCCTGCCGATGAAGACCACGGTGACCGAGGACAAGCAGACCGCACTCAAGGGCGCGCTCGGCGACCGCGACGGGATCCTTCTGTCGATCGGCACCGGCAGCCTCATCGGCGCCCGGCGCAAACGCAAGATCCGCTTTCTCGGCGGCTATGGCCTGCCGGTGTCGGATCAGGCCTCGGGCGCCTGGCTCGGGCGCATGCTGCTCACGGAAACCCTGCTCTGCCATGACGGGCTCGCACCCCCCACCGCGCTGACCCGCCGCATCATGGACGAATTCGACAATGATGCCGCCAGCATCGCCAGCTTCGCCGCCCAGGCCAGCCCGGCCGAGTTCGCCCGGTTCGCGCCGCAGATCACCGAAGCCGCCGATGACGGCGATCCGATTGCCATGAACCTCGTGCAGGGCGGCTCGATCTACCTGACCCAGGCCATCGACAGCCTCGGGCTCGGGCGCGGCGATGTGCTCTGCCTTGCAGGCGGGCTCGGCCCCGCCTATGCACCCTGGCTGATGCCCAGCCACCGCCGCCACCTGGCCGACCCGGCCGGCACTGCGCTCGACGGCGCCCTGGCGCTGGCCCGGAAAGCCGCGCGCTAACCTGGCCAGACCGTCACTTCGCCTTATCTTTCGGGCAGATGACCCGGGAGATACCGATGAGCGCCAGACCCCCGCGCCCCGTGCCCGCCAGCCGCGCCGCTCGGCTGCACCGGCTCGGCAGCCTGACCACCGGCATTGCCGCCCGGCTCGCCCGCGACAGCCTCCACAGCCTGTCGCGCGGCACGGCACCGGACCTGCAATCGCTCCTGATGACCCCGCGCAACATCACCCGGATCACCGATGATCTGTCCCGGATGCGCGGCGCCGCAATGAAGCTCGGCCAACTTCTGTCGATGGAAACCGCCGATGTGCTGCCTCCCGAACTGGCCGCCGTGCTGGCCCGGCTTCAGGCCGGGGCCGATCCGATGCCGCCGCGCCAGTTGAAAACCGTGCTGACCCAGGCCTGGGGCCGCGACTGGCTGCGCCACTTCCGCAGCTTCGACGTCCACCCGATCGCCGCCGCCTCCATTGGCCAGGTCCACCGCGCGCAAACGAAAGACGGGCGCGACATGGCGATCAAGGTGCAATATCCCGGCATCAAACGCAGCATCGACAGCGATGTGGCCAATCTCGGCAGCCTGATCCGGCTCACCGGCCTGCTTCCGAAAGATTTCGGCCTCGATCCCTATCTCGACGCCGCCCGCGCTCAATTGCATCTCGAAGCCGATTACCGGCTGGAGGCCCGCGCGCTG
Organism: Silicimonas sp.; assembly: GCA_025800205.1. Classification (GTDB taxonomy): domain Bacteria; phylum Pseudomonadota; class Alphaproteobacteria; order Rhodobacterales; family Rhodobacteraceae; genus CALKXV01. The sequence continues at coordinate 9,105 of JAOXSD010000014.1, forward strand.
ACCCGCTACCGCGCCCGGCTCGGCGACCGCGCGGGGTTCATAATGCCTGAGGTGATCACCGAATTTTCCACCGACACGGTGCTGTCGATGACCTATCTCGCCGCCGAGCCGATCGACAGCCTCATCAACGCGCCCCAGACCACGCGCGACCGGGTGATGACCGACCTTCTTGCGCTCTTCTTCGAGGAACTCTTCACCCATGGCGAGGTGCAGACCGACCCGAATTTCGCCAATTACCGCTGGTGCCCCACATCCCGGCGCGTGGTACTGCTCGATTTCGGCGCCCTGCGCAGCTTTGATCCGGATCTCACCGCGAGGCTGCGCGCCCTTCTCACCGACGGCTTGGCAGGCGACCAGGGGGCCGTCGAGGCCCATCTGAGGCGGCTCGGCGTCCTCGGCGACACCAGCCCGCCCGCCTTTCGCGCCGCCGTCCTGGACATGGCCCGGATGGTCTTTGCCGAATTGCACACCCCGTTCGATTTCGCCACGAATGACCTCTTCACCCGGCTGCGCGACATCGGACAGCAACTCGCCCGGGACCGCGTCCCGCCACCGGAACCGCCCGTCGATCTGCTCTATCTGCAACGGAAAGCGGGCGGCATGGCGCTCATGGCCACCCGCCTCGGCGCCAGGGTCGACCTGCCGGGCCTTCTGGCCCCCTACCGGTCCGACAAAACGCCTCAGTGAAGGCTCAAAAGCACCTCGATATCGCGCAGGCTCAACCGCTGCAGCAGCGCGCGATCCTCCGCCGACACGCCACCACCGCGGGCGATATGCGCCCGAATTTGAAGCGCAATCACGCTTGTGGGCAGGTAGTACATTTCCGGATGCGCCCGGCTCAACTCTCCGACCAGCTTTTGCAACAGCCGTTTCTGCCGCTCCCCATCCAGGTCCTTTCGCTTCTCCTGCAACATCGCCCGTCCTTCCCTGTCATCCCCCGACAGATAGGCCCTCCACGCCGTTAGACCACCCGGTCCAACGCGTCGATCAGCGCCGAAATCTCGGCCTCCGAGGTGTAATGGGTGAAACTCAGCCGCAGCACCCCGCGCGCGGGATCGACCCCGACCCCCTCCAGCGCGCGGCCCGCATAGAAATCGCCCCCCGCCGCATTGATGCCCAGGGGCGCAAGCCGGGCCGCCAGCTCCGCGCCCGGACGCGCCGCCTCCAAAGCCAGGGTCGGCGCCCGCGCCGCCGCGCGCGCGGGGCCCAGCAACCGGACCGAATTCTTAACCTGAAGATAGTCGAGCAGCGGCGCCATCAACATCTCCTCCCGCGCCCGCATCGCATCGTGCACCACAGCACCACGCTGCGCAGGCGATGCCGCTGCCCCGTCCAGATGGTCGAAAAGCGCGTCGACATAATCGGCCATCCCGGCGGACGCCGCCACCTGCGCATGGTCGGGCCCGGCGGGCGTGAACCGCTTGGTCCGCACGCCCCCATTGAAATGATGCCCCTGGTTCGGCAGCAGATCGGCCAGCGCCCGACGAACCACCATCAGCCCTTGATGGGGGCCATAGGTCTTGTAGGCCGAAAAGAGATAGATATCCGCGCCCAGCGCCCCCACATCGGGAAATCCATGGGGCGCATAGGACACCCCGTCAACACAAGTGTAGGCGCCGGCCGCATGGGCCATTTGGGTGATCGCGGCGACATCATTGATCTCGCCGATCACATTGGAACAATGGGGAAAACACAAAAGCGAGGCGTCGTCCAGCAAGGGCGCCAGAGCGTCGGGATCAAGGTGGCCCGTGGCCGGATCCATGCGCCATTCCCGAACTTCGATGCCATCCTCGGCCAGACGCCTCCAAACCCCTGTATTCGCTTCATGATCCTGGTTGGTGACCACGATGGCCGCACCTTTCGGCAGAAAGCGGCGAAACGCCTGCGCCAGCACATAGCTGTTCTGGGAGGTGGAAGGCCCGAAGCTCAGCTCGTCACTCTCGACACCCAGGATCGCCGCCATCCGGTCGCGCGCCTCATCCATCTCTTCTCCGCCCAGCCGCGACGGCCCGTAAGGCCCATAGGGCTGCACTTTGCGGGCGGTGTAAAACCGGGTGAGCCGGTCGATGACCTGACCACAGGTGTAGGATCCACCGGCGTTTTCGAAGAAGGCCTGGCCGGTCAGCGAGGGCTCCGAGAAGGCGGGAAACTGGGCCCGCACGAAGTCGATATTCAGCATGGCCCGACAGAACCCCGCGCGCGGGCGAAGGTCAAGCCGCCCGGTCGGCCGTTAGGAAAGGTGAAAACATCCTAACACCGCGCCCAAAGCCTTCAAAAGGCTTTGCAGGGATGTTTTCTGAAAACATCCCCCACCGGAAGCCTCAACGGGACGGTTTGCGCATCGGCCGGGCATCGGGCCCCTTGCCGACGCGCGGCTTGACCCGTTTCGCAGACCCATCGCCCTTGCCCTTCAGCCGCCCCTTGCGGTCCCCCATCGGTTGCGACGGATCGGCCGCGCCCTTGAACTTGGGTTTCTTCGGCGCGCCCTTGTCGCGGGGCGGTTGCCCGCCGCCCTTGGGGCCCTTGTCGCGGGGCGGCTTCCCGCCGCCCTTGGGGCCCTTGTCAAAATCGCGCGCGCCCGCCTCGCCTTTCGGCTTGCGCGGTGCGTCGCCCTTCGGCTTGTCCTTCCAGGGCGCGTCACGACCGGGCTTGCCCGGCTTGCCCGCCCCATCACCCCGCGGCTTTCGGGGCTTGTCATCCCACTCCCCACGGGGTTTCCGGGGCTTGTCGTCCCACTCCCCGCGCGGCTTGCGGGGTTTATCACCCCGGTCTTCACGGGGCTTGCGCGGTTTGTCATCCCACGCCCCACGGGCCTTGCGCGGTTTCCCGTCTCGATCGCCGCGCGGCGTCCGGGGCCGGTCCTCGCGCTCCGATTTCGGGCCATAGCGATCCGACGGCGGCCCCTTCGGCGAGGCCTCGAAATCCGGCACGCCCTCAAGCTCGGTCAGCCGCGCGCCCTGCTCGATTTCCATCGCCTCGCCCAGCTCCGCCTTGATCCCGGGCACCGCCGAACTCAGCACCTCGACGAAGGTCTCCTGATACTGCACCCGGATCGCGCCGATCGCATCCTTGGTGATCCCCGTATTGCGGCAGATCATCGGCAAAAGCCAACGCGGCTCGGCGCGCTGCTTGCGCCCCAGCGACAGTGAAAACCAGGTGGAGGGGCCGAAATCCTGCGCCTCTCGGGGGGCGCGTTTTTCGCGCGGGCCGGGTTCGGGCACCGGGCCGAGGATCTCGGGTGCCGAATGGCGCTCCCGGTGCAGCCTCAGAAAGGCCGCCGCAATCTGCTCCGCACTGCGCCCGTCGAGAAGCCGGGTGGCGAAGGCCTGCTCTTCCTCGCTGAGCGGCTCCGCCCAGCCGGGATCGGCCAGAATGCGCTCCTCGTCGCGGGCCTGCACCTCATCAGCCGAGGGTGGCGCGCCCCATTCGGCGTTCAGCTTGGCGAATTTCAGCAGGCGCTGCGCCTTCGACCGCTGCCGGCCCGGCACGATCAGCACCGAGGTGCCCTTTCGCCCGGCCCGCCCGGTGCGGCCCGACCGGTGCAGCAGCGCCTCGGCATTGCTGGGCAGATCGGCATGGATCACCAGTTCCAGGTTCGGCAGGTCGATGCCACGGGCGGCCACATCTGTGGCGATGCAGACCCGGGCGCGCCCATCACGCAGCGCCTGCAACGCATGGCTGCGTTCGGATTGGCTCAGTTCCCCCGAAAGCGAGACGGTGGCAAACCCCCGGTTGGAAAACTTCGCCGCCAATCGTGCGACCATGGCGCGGGTGTTGGCGAAGATGATCGCGCTGCGGGGATCATGGTAGCGCAGAATATTGATGATCGCCTTTTCGATATCCGAGGGCGCCACATTCAGCGCCTGATAGGTGATGTCGGCATGCTGGGCGTTCTTCGATCCCAGCTCCAGCCGCCTGGCATCCTCTTTCTGATAGGTCTGCGCCAGCTTGGCGATCCCCTTGGGCACGGTGGCCGAAAAAAGAAGCGTGCGCCGGTCCTCGGGCGCGTGATCCAGAATGAAGGCCAGGTCTTCGGCAAAGCCCATGTCGAGCATCTCGTCGGCCTCATCGAGCACCACCGCCCGCATCGCACTCAGATCGACCACGCCCTTGTCGATATGATCCCGCAACCGGCCCGGCGTGGCCACGACCACATGGGCGCCGCGCTCCATGTTGCGCCGCTCGGTCCGCGCATCCATGCCGCCCACGGCCGAGGCCGTGCGGATGCCCGCGGGGCCATAAAGCCAGTCAAACTCGCGCCGCACCTGCAGCGCCAGTTCCCGCGTCGGCGCAATCACCAGGGCAAGCGGCGTGGCCGCGGGCGGAAAATGCCCGGTTTCATCCAGCAGATCCGGCGCAATGGCGAGGCCGAAGCCCACGGTCTTGCCCGATCCGGTCTGGGCCGAGACCAGCAGATCCAGCCCCGCCAATTCGGGGGCGGTCACCGCCTCCTGCACCGGGGTCAGCGCATCATAGCCTTTCGCCGCAAGGGCCGCAGACAGGGTTTGGGGAAGGTCGGACATATCGCGCATGGGGCACCTGAGGGGGAGAGAAGGCCCGCCCATAGGCGCTTACGCGGGGAATGTATAGGGCTAGCGAAAGCTCTTCGGCTTGATCCCGTATTTGGTGAGCTTGTCGTAAAGCGTCTTGCGCGGCAGTTTGAAATGCTCCGCCGTCAGGCTCGCATTGCCCCCATTCCGGCGCAGCCCCTCGATCAGCAAGGCGCGTTCGATATGGGCCAGTTTCTCGGTCAGGCCCATTTCGCCCTCGTCGGCCCGGGCCTCCTGGCCCAGCACGAAGCGTGTGGCGGCATTCATCAGCGCGCGCGCATTGCCGGGCCAGTCCTGGGCCATCAGCGGCGCAATCACCGCCTCGGTGATCGGCGGCGGCGCAACGCCGGTCTGCTCATGCACCTGGCGGACATAATGGCGAAAAAGCTCGGGAATATCCTCCGGCCGGTCCTTGATCGCGGGGATGCGCACCGTCAGCGCCTCCAGCCGGTAATGCAGATCGGCATTGAACTGGCTCCGGTCCGCATCGGAAAAGCTGCCTGCCAGAATGCGCGTGTCGGTGGCGCTGTCGAGCAGCTCCATCAACGCATATTGGGTCTCGGGCGGCAGGGCGGTGACCTGATCCAGATAGAGCGACCCGCCCTGACACTCCTCGGCCAGCGCCCTCAATTGCTCGACCGAAAGCGAGGCGGCGGCGACCCGCTGGAACGGGCCTGCCGCGCGCGGCGACAGTCGGTGGATCACATCGGACACCTTGTCGATCCCGGCGCCCGGCGGGCCCAGCACCAGCACCGGCTCCGACAGGGGCGCCAATTGCCGGACCGCATGGCGCAGCGCCTCGGCCTTGTCGGACTTGCCGAACAGCATCCGCTCGGCGGCGTCGCCTGCGGCCACCATGGATTTCAACTGGCGGTTCTCCAGCACCAGATCACGGGCCCGCATCGCCCGGGTAACGGTGTCGATCAGCACCTCGTTGGAGCAGGGTTTTTCAAGGAATTCGAACGCGCCCCTGCGGGTCGCGCCTACGGCGGTGGGAATGTCGCCCTCGCCGGTCAGCAGGATCACCGGCAGATCCGGGTCGGTCTCGCGGGTATAGTCCAAAAGATGGAGGCCATCGCGCCCGGGCATCCGCACATCCGAAAGGATCACCCCGGGAAAGCTGGCGGCAATATGATCCTTGGCGACCACGAACGACCCGGCGAGGATCGGTGAAAATCCCTCCAACTCAAGGGTTTGTCCCAAAGCTTCGCGCACCGGCGCGTCATCTTCCACCACCAGAACCGGCCCGCTCATTCCGCTGCTTCCTTCGCCACTGCGTTCAACTCCACCCGAAATTCGGCGCCCCCGTCAGGGCGGTTCGCACCAAAAATCTGGCCGCCGAAACTCTGCACCAGCCCATAGGAAATCGAAAGCCCAAGGCCCAGCCCCTCAGCTTCACCGATCGATTTGGTGGTGTAGAACGGCTCAAAGAGCTTGTCCGGCTCCGACAACCCCGGCCCATTGTCGCGCACGATCAGCGCGACCGGCCGACCTTCCTCGATGGCGATCTCAAGACGCGGCGCCTCGCTGCCCTCCATCGCATCGGTGGCATTGGTGATCAGGTTCAGCGCCACCTGCTGCAACCGCACCTCCCCGCCCCGCACCCAGACCGGATCGGCGGGCAGATCGAGCGCCAGCTCGACCCCTTCCTGGGCCAGCCGCGCTTCGGCCAGATCAAGCGCGGCGCGCACCGCCTGAACCAGATCCACATCGGTCACCCGCTCGCCCTCCTGACGGGCAAAGGCCCGCAGATTGCGGATGATCCGCCCCATCCTCTGGGCCAGATCGGCCACCCGGCTCAGGTTCGACGCCACCGCCGCGGTATTGCCCCGTTCAAGAAATTTCTCGGCATTCTCGGAAAATGACCGGATCGCCATCAGCGGCTGGTTCAACTCGTGGCTGATGCCCGCCGACATCTTGCCCAGCGCACTCAGCTTTTCCGACTGGATCAGCGCGTCCTGGGCGCGTTTGAGCGCCGCCTCCGCCTCGCGCCGTTCCGCCACTTCCTCGCGCAGGGCCGCATTGGTGGCCGACAATTCCCCGGTGCGCTCCGCCACCCGGCGTTCCAGCACCTCATTGGCCCGCGCCAGCGCCAGCCGCTGCCAGGCGATGAAGAAAATCACCGCACCGAAAAACAAGCTGGCAATCGCCGCAACCGCCGCTTGCAGCCAGGCGGTGCGAAAGGCGGGGGCGGCATCGATCAGCCCCTCGCCCCGCATCCCGATCACCGGCAGGTCGCGCTCGATATGAACCGCGCGCGCCGGCAGATAGCGCTCGCCGGAGATATACCACAATTCCACACCGGCAAGCCGCATCGCCCAGCGCGCCAGCACACTGTCCTGGGCCACCGGCGCCCCCGTCAGAAATTCCGTCCGGTCCCGCAAAATCAGCTCCGACCGGTTCGAGAAAATGATCCGCCCCGCCCGGTCGCTCATCAGCACCGCCGGGCCACCGCCCCGGAAATCCGCCTCGATCCGTTCCAGATCAATCAGGATCACCAGCACCCGCTCCACCGGCGCCCGGCCCCGGAACACCGGCACCGCATAGTGAAACACCCGCCGTCCATAGGCTTCGTTGAACTCATGCATTCGCCCCACAGCCCCCTGAAAGGCCCGGGTGACAAAAGGAGCCCCGACCCAGGGCGCCGCTCCCGCCCCGGTGGCCGAGGTCACATGGCCCACGCCACGGTCGATCAGCACCATGTCGAGCGCACCGGAGAAATCGGTGACCCGGGCAAGGATCGAGCCCAGCGCCTCCGATGGCACTTCGGCAAAGCGCAGGCGCGGATCGCCGGCCAGCGACACCGCAAGCTGCCGATAGCTGGCCAGTTCACGGGTCAGGCTATTGGTGGCGAGCGTCAGGTCGGAGGTGCCGCGCTGCTCCAATTGACTTAACGAATGCGCAAAGGAATAAAGCCAGACGGCGGCGGAAAAGGCTGCCGTCACAAGCAAGAACCCGAAAATCGCCCAAACCCGTGTCATGGTCACAGTTTTTCCCATGTTTGCGCTAAGGTCGAGGCGAGAAATCCAGGAGCGGACCGGCGATGGCCTCAAATTTCTACTTTCCCGAGGGCGGATTGCCCGGCCAGAGCGAGCTTCTGACGGGCCGCGCGGTGTTCACCGAGGCCTATGCGGTGATCCCCAAGGGCACAATGACCGATATCGTGACCAGCGCCCTGCCCCATTGGGACGGAACCCGCGCCTGGGTGCTGGCGCGGCCTCTGTCCGGCTTTGCCGAGACCTTTTCGCAATATCTGATGGAGGTGCTGCCGGGCGGCGGCTCCGAACAGCCGGAAGTGGATGCGGGGGCCGAGGCGGTACTTTTCATCTCCGACGGCGAAGGGCAACTGACGCTCGACGGCGCCGCCCATGCTCTGCGTTCCGGCTCCTTCGTCTATCTTCCCGCAGGCACCGATTGGGCGCTGCGGGCGAGTGGCGAGACTGCCCTGCGCTTTCACTGGATTCGCAAACGGTTTCAGCCGGTTGAGGGGCTGGGCGCGCCCGATCCCATCGTCACCCATGAAGACGCGGTGACCCCCAGTGCGATGCCCGACACCGACGGGCGCTGGACCACCACGCGGTTCATCGACCCCGCCGATCTGCGCTACGACATGCATGTCAACATCGTCAATTTCGAACCGGGCGCGGTCATTCCCTTTGCCGAAACCCATGTGATGGAACACGGGCTTTATGTGCTCGAAGGCAAGGCGGTTTACCGGCTCAATCAGGATTGGGTCGAGGTCGAGGCGGGGGATTTCATGTGGCTGCGCGCCTTCTGCCCGCAGGCCTGTTACGCGGGCGGGCCGGGCCGGTTCCGCTATCTGCTTTACAAGGACGTCAACCGCCATATGCCGCTGAGCTTGCCCTGAGTGGGCGTTTTCGCCTAAAGGGCGGGCTTGTAGCAGTCATTCGAGGGGACAGACATGTCCACACGTGCGGGCTTTGTGGCCCTGATCGGCGAACCCAATGCGGGCAAGTCGACGCTTCTGAACCGGATGGTCGGGGCCAAGGTCTCGATCGTCACCCACAAGGTGCAGACCACCCGCACGCGCATTCGCGGTGTGGCGCTGGAGGGTGAAAGCCAGATCGTCTTTGTCGACACGCCGGGTCTCTTTCGCCCCCGGCGGCGGCTCGACCGCGCCATGGTGGCCGCCGCCTGGGGTGGTGCTGCGGATGCTGATATCGTGGTGCTGATGATCGAGGCGCACCGCGGGCTGACGGCTGGGGTCGAGGCGATCCTGACCTCTCTGGAAGAACGCGGCGGCGGCGAAGTTGCCCTTGCCATCAACAAGATAGACCGGGTCGAAAGCCCTGCCCTGCTGGCGCTGACCGAGGAATTGAACGTGCGTTTCACCTTCTCGCGTACCTTCATGATCTCGGCCGAGAAAGGTTATGGGGTCGATGATCTGCGCGAGTGGCTGGCGGGCGAGGTGCCGGAGGGGCCTTGGCTTTATCCCGAAGACCAGATCGCCGACATGCCGATGCGGATGATCGCCGCCGAGATGACGCGGGAGAAGCTGACCCTGCGGCTGCATCAGGAATTGCCCTATCAGCTGACGGTGGAGACCGAAGGCTGGGAGGAGCGCGAGGACGGGTCTGTGCGGATCGACCAGGTGATCTATGTGGCGCGCGACGGGCACAAGGGGATTCTCCTGGGCAAGAAGGGCGAGACGATCAAGGCGGTGGGGAAGCTGGCGCGGGAAGAGATCTCGGAGTTTCTGGGGCGCAAAGCCCATTTGTTTCTGCAGGTCAAGGTGCGCACGGGCTGGCTGGAAGAACGCGAACGCTATTCCGAAATGGGCCTGGATTTCTCGGACGGGGCGCCTTGAGCCGGCTGACCAGCGAAATCTGGGTCGCGGCCTATCTGACGCGGCTGCGGCTGGCGACGATCCCGGCCTTTGTGGTGCAGCGGGGCGACGGCACGGCGGGGGCGGTGCTGGTGAAGCTGAACATGCTGGATGGCTCAGCCTGTTGTTTTCAAAGGTCTTTCGATCTGATGAGCGGCGAGCGGCAATGGGTGGTTCTGACCGAGGGCGCGGAGGCGGACGTGGATGCGAGCATCGCCAAACAGCGCGGTTTTGACCCGGATCTCTGGGTGATCGAGATCGAGGACAAGGCCGGGCGGCATCTTCTGGACGAGCCGGGTCTGACCTAGGCACGTGGCCCGGGACAGACCGGGATTTTCCAAAGGTTAATGAGGGAAAACAGGCGGTTGGGCCTGTTTTAGGCATGTCGGTATCACGTCGGTATTGCGTCGGTATTACGTCGGTGCAGTGTCGGTGGGGTCGAAATGGGAGGCAACGGGCGGCAGGGGGTGTTAAGGATTTGGGAAGAACCCAAGTAGACACACGGATCGCCATTGCGGATACACCAGTTTTCTATAGATGTGGGTTGTCACTTGACGCTCCGACACCCGATCAACCGAACAGGGACCTGACCCTTGGCTGAACTCGCTTCCCAACCAACCTCAATTCAATCTGTCTATGGCTGGCACGCCGACGAAAGGCTTTTGGTAAATAGAAGATACCAACGAAAACTCGTCTGGACGTTAGAAGAGAAGCAAAAACTCGTAGAATCGGTCCTTAGGAGATATCCAATTCCGGCAATCTTACTCGCTGAGAAGGACGACGATTCGGGGCATTTGGAGATCATCGACGGACTTCAAAGGTTAAATGCTATAATTTCATTTATTGAAGGAGCATTCTCACTTCCAGATGGAAGATACTTCGACATCTCTGCCTTCCCGACCGCCAAGTCTAGGCTCGATAGCGGTGTATTTTCTCCTCACAATTCTGAACCTACGATCTCAAATTCAGAGGTCACAACAATACTGGACTATTCGCTAGCGTTCTCGGTTATGAGGAAAGCTTCGGACACCGAGGTTGATGACGTATTTGATAGAATTAACTCGTACGGTCACCGCCTGAGTGATCAGGAACGCCGTCAATCTGGCATTCAGAATGATTTTTCTGAGCTCGTACGAACGATTGCCTCGAAGCTGAGGGGAGATGGATCACCTCAGGTTATGCCTTTGCGCAAGATGCCTGAAATTTCAATCGACCTGCCGATGATGAAGCACGGGTACGACGTAAAAGCAGCTAGCGTATTTTGGTGTGAACAAGGAATTTTGAGGGCTACCGATCTAACAGGCTGCTGAAAAAGTCCGACCTCGACCTGACTTGAAGAACATGATTCACTCCGTTGGCGGCAACGGCGGGGGTGATGATGCGCGGGACGGACGAGGCGAGCGGATCGCTGTTCAGCTATGTTGATCTGGAAGAGCGCATCCCTGCGCGACATCCGCTGCGCAAGGTCCAGCAGGTGGTGAACGACGCGCTGAGGAGCCTCGATGCTGATTTCGAGGCGCTTTACACGGATTTCGGTCGCCCCTCGATCCCCCCGGAGCGGTTGATACGGGCAAGCCTGATCCAGATCCTTTTCTCGATCCGGTCCGAACGGCAGTTGATGGAACAGATGCACTACAATCTGCTGTTCCGCTGGTTCGTGGGTCTCGGTATCGATGACCCGGTCTGGGTGCCGACCGTATTCACCAAAA
>JAOXSD010000047.1 GCA_025800205.1 Silicimonas sp.
GAGTGCGCCCTATCTTACCGGCGCGCCCCGCCTCATCTGCTCCAGATATTTCCTTACCGCCTCGTCGCTTTGGCTTCCGCCGCCGCCCGTCTGGCGCCCCAACCGCGCCCTCAGCGCCGCCGGTGAAGGGGTGTTTACGGATACCCACCGGGACCCGCAACCCCTTTTTCGCCCGTTCGTGACATTTTTTTGAAACCATCTCACAAGCGCCTGTTTTTAAAGCAAAACGACTGATGTTCTGGCAGTGGCGCAAACGCCCTTTCGGCGGCTCGACCCCGGTTTCGCGTCTGACGGGCGGAATTTGCACCGGGAATCCCCTTTTGAGAGCCGGAATCGGGGCAGAATCCCGGGCGTGTCACCCGGATCGGGCCGGTTTCAGCCATCCGCTCAGCATAAATGCCACCACGAGTCCCGGAATCAGCAGGGCGAAGGCCAAAGCCAGGGAGGTGGCTTCCGCCATGAAGCCGATCAGCGGCGGACCGGCGAGGAAACTGCCCATGGCGACCATGGCCATGATGGCGATATTGGGCGCTTCATAGGTGTCGTCGAGTGCGGCAATGGCCGAGACCCCCAGCGGGTAGGCCGCCGAGACGCCGAAGCCAACGAGCGCAAAGCCCGGATAGGCGACCCAGATCGGCAGGGGCAGCACCAGGCACAACAGACCGATCATGGCACAGCCGATGGTCAGCCGCGCCTGCAGCACCGCGCCAAGCCGGATCTTCAGCCAGTCGCCCGCAAAGCGCCCGCCCGCCAGGCAGGCCGAAAAGAGCGTCACCGCAATGCCCGCCCGCGCCTCCGGATTGCCCAGCCGTTCCGAAAGATAGACCGCCGCCCAATCGGCCAT
>JAOXSD010000088.1 GCA_025800205.1 Silicimonas sp.
TCTGCGGGACGGATCATTCTGCGGCCATCCTGTCTGTGTTTTTTGCCTGCGCCGACAGCTCGGCCATTAGTTGCGAGGCGCGCGCGATCGGGTTGGTCAGGTAGAAATCCTTGACCGCATTGCGGAAACGCGCCTTGCCCAGTACGCCAGCCTCAAGCGGTTGCACCTCGTTCTCGATCACTTCGTCGATACGCGCCAGATGCGGCACCGCCTCGATCAATGCGGTTCGTAGTTGCGCCAAGGAATCGAAGGGTAGCGTCGCCCCCAATTCGGCAGAGAGCGCACGCAAGATCGCCCAGTTTTCCTTGGCCTCACCCGGCGCAAAGCCAGCCCGCATGGCCAGTTGAGGGCGGCCTTCGGTATTCACGAACAACCCGTTTTCCTCGGTATAGGCGGCGGCGGGCAGGATCACATCAGCGCGGTGCGCGCCACGGTCGCCGTGACTGCCTTGATAGATGACGAATGCGCCATCCCCGATTTCGACCTCATCCGCGCCGAGGTTGTAGATCACATCAGCCGCGCTGATCGCGTCCATACCGCCTGCGTTGGTGGCATCTACATCCATCGCGCCCACGCGCGCGGCGGCGGTATGCAGGATGATCAGCCCACTTTCGGTATTGCTT
>JAOXSD010000116.1 GCA_025800205.1 Silicimonas sp.
CTGCGATCACGGCCCTGAAGGCATCCGCGTCAACGCGATCTGCCCGGGCTATATCGACACGCCGATGCTGCAGAGCTTTTTCACCGGCGAAGGCTCGGGCGGTGGCGGCCAGTCCATCGACCAACTCCAACAGGCGGTGCGCGACGTCCATCCGATGCGGAGCTACGGCACGCCCGAGGACATCGCCAATCTGGTCAACTGGCTGGCCTCGGACGAGGCGCGCTATGCCTCGGGTCAGCTTTGGGTGCTGGACGGGGGGCTGTCGGCCCAGGTCCAACAGATGAAACTCTAGGGGGGAACTATGCCGAAATCCGTTATCATCACCTGCGCGCCCACCGGCGGCATCCACACGCCAACCATGTCGGAGCATCTGCCGATCACGCCCGCCGAGATCGCGCGCGCCAGCATCGATGCCGCCGAAGCGGGTGCGTCGATCATCCATCTGCACGCCCGCGATCCCGAAACCGGCAAGCCCGATCCGCGACCGGAGACGTTCCAGCAATTCCTGCCGGTGATCAAGCAATCGACCGAGGCGGTCATCAATGTCTCGACCGGCGCGGGGCTCGGCATGTCGATGGACGAACGGCTGGCGGCGGCCACGCAAGCCAGCCCGGAAATGGCGTCGCTGAACATGGGGTCGATGAATTTCGGGATCTTCCCGCTTCTGGACAAGTTCAGCGACTGGAAACACGACTGGGAGCCCGAATTCCTCGGCATGACCAGGGATTTCATCTTTCCCAACACCTTCGCAACCATCGAGTATGCATTGCGCGAACTGGGCGAAAAACACGGCACGAAATTCGAGTTCGAATGCTACGATCTGGCCCATCTCTACAACGTCAAATACTTTGTGGATCAGGGGCTTATCAAACCACCCTTCTTCATCCAGTTCGTGCTGGGTATTCTGGGGGGCGCAGGCGCCGATCTGGAAAATCTCCAGCACATGAACCGGATGGCGGACAAGCTTTTTGGCCCCGAGAATTACGAATGGTCGGTTCTGGGTGCAGGCCGCCACCAGATGCCCATGGCCACGCAAGCCGCTTTGCTCGGCGGCAACCTGCGGGTCGGTCTCGAAGACAGTCTTTATATCGGCAAGGGCGAATTGGCGGTGTCGAACGCCCAGCAGGTGGAGCGGATCCGCACCATCATCGAGGCGCTTGGTCTGGAGGTCGCCAAGCCCGACGAAGCGCGGGAGCGTCTGGGGCTCAAGGGCGGCGACGCGGTCGCGTTCTAGAAAAGTGGAGGGGAAGATGCAGACGAAACTTCTGATCGGCGGCGAATTGGTTGCAGGCGAGGGCGAGGCACTCTCCGCATTGAATCCGGCCACCGGCGAAGAGGTGGCGCGGGTCCGTGAGGCGAGCGAGGCGCAGGTGGATGCGGCCGTGCGGCTGGCCGGCGAGGCGTTCGAAACCTATGGGCGCAGCACACCCGGCGAACGGGCGGCGCTTCTGCTCGAGATCGCCGATGTGCTGGAGGCCCATCAGGACGAATTGGCAGAGCTGGAAAGCCTCGATGTGGGCAAGCCCTGGCCGTCGGCGCGCGATGATGAGATGCCTCTCACCATCGACACATTCCGGTTCTTTGCCGGTGCGGCGCGGACCATGACGGGGTCGGCCGCAGGGGAATATGTGGCCGGTCACACCTCGATGATCCGCCGCGATCCGGTGGGGCCTGTGGCCGCCATTGCACCCTGGAATTACCCGTTGATGATGGCCGCCTGGAAGCTGGCAGCCCCGCTTGCGGCGGGCTGTTCCATCGTGCTGAAACCCTCTGAAATCACGCCCCTTTCCACGCTGCGCGCCGCTGAATTGCTGAATGATATCCTGCCCAAGGGCGTGCTCAATGTGATCCACGGAAAGGGCGTCGACATCGGTGACCGGCTGATCAATGCGCCGGGCATGGAAGCGATCACCGTCACCGGATCGCCCGCCACCGGCATGGCCGCGATGCGGGCGGCGGGGCGCGAGATCAAACATGTGCATCTGGAACTGGGCGGCAAAGCGCCGGTGATCGTGTTTGATGATGCCGACCTCGATGCGGTGGCCGAGACGATCCGTTATGGCAGCTATTTCAACGCCGGTCAGGATTGTGCCCAACCTTGCCGGGTGCTGGTGCAGGATGGCGCCTATGACAGGCTCGTGGCCGCGGTCGAGGCGCAGGTGAAAGAGGTGCAGATCGGGGCGCAGAAGGCGGAAGGCACCGAGATGGGGCCGGTGATTTCCGAAGCCCAGCGGGCCCGTGTGGCGGGGTTCGTCGACCGGGCGCGGGAGGTCTGCGAGGTGGTACTGGGCGGGTCGGAAGGCGCGGGGGCAGGCTATTTCTACCAACCCACGGTGCTGGCCAATGTGGACAATGATGCCGAAGTGGCGACCTCCGAAATCTTTGGTCCTGTTGTCACCCTTTCGCGGTTTTCCGATGCAGAAGAGGCACTTAAGATCGCCAACGCGTCGCGCTACGGTCTTGCCTCCTCGGTCTGGACGGCGAATGTGGGCCGGGCGATGGAGATGACGTCGCGCCTGCGCTACGGCTTCACCTGGGTCAACACCCACGGGGTCGGCACGCCGGAGATGCCCTGGGCGGCGATGAAGGGCTCGGGGACGGGCTGTGACATGTCGGTCTATGCGCTTGATGCCTATACGAGCGTGCGCCATGTGATGGTGGCCCATTGATGCGGCTCGAGGGAAAACGCGCTTTTATCTCCGGCGGCCGTCAGGGGATCGGTCGTGGGATTGCAGAGGCCTTTGTGCGTGAAGGGGCCGAGGTCATCACCTGCGGCCGGGGCGACCGCCCCGGTGATCTGCCGGGCGCAATGGGCTGGATCGCCCTTGATGTGGCCGATCCCGTGGCGGTGAATGCCGCTGCCAAGACACTGGGCGGGCTGGATATTCTGGTCAACAATGCCGGTGTTCAGGTGGAAAGGACCATCACCGACAGCAGCGACGCAGATTGGGATGCGGTCATCGGCGCCAATTGCCGGGGCGTCTTCAACCTATGCCGGGCGCTGATCCCGGCGATGTCTCAGGGCGGCGCGATCATCAATATCGGCTCGATCTCCGGCCGGGTCGCGGATCCCGCCATGGCGCTTTACAACGCCTCCAAGGCCTTCGTGCACGGGCTCACGCGCTCGATTGCCGTGGATCACGGCCCGCAGATCCGCTGCAATGCAATCTGTCCGGGCTGGATCGAAACCGGCATGCTGGAGGCGGGGTTTGCGCAAGCGACGGCGCCCGAGGCCGCCATGGCCGACGCGCTGGCCCGCCACCCGGTGCGCCGATTCGGCAAACCGCAGGACATTGCCGCCATGGCGGTCTGGCTCGCCTCCGACGAGGCCGGGTTCGCCACCGGGCAGATGTTCACGATCGACGGTGGCATGACCGCCGCCTCACCGCTCAATCCGGGAGTATTCTGATGCAACATGCCCATGTGGCTTCGCTGGGCGCCGGTGTGATCGGCGCAAGCTGGACGGCGCTGTTTCTGGCCTCAGGCCGGTCGGTCGCGGTCTATGATCTGGACCCGCAGGCCGAAACCAGGGTCCGTGCCTATGTGGAAAACGCCTGGCCCGCGATGGAGGCCCTGGGGCTGGTAAAAGGCGGCGATCCCGACCGCATCCGCATCGCGGCCACGGCGGCAGAGGCGGTGGAGGGCGCGGAGTTCGTGCAGGAAAGCGTGCCGGAACGTCTGCCGATCAAACACGCGCTTTATGGCGAGATCGAACCGGTGCTGGGCGCCGGTGTCGTGGTGTCTTCCTCCGCCTCCGGTCTGACGCTGGAAGCGGTTCAGCAGGGGTGGAAAGACCCGTCCCGCATGATCCTCGGCCACCCGTTCAACCCGCCCCATCTGATCCCGCTGGTGGAACTGACCGGCAATGAGAGGACCGCAACAGGGGTGATCGAGGAGGCGGAAGCGCTCTATGAGGCCATCGGCAAGGTCACGATACGTTTGAACAAAAGCGTCGCGGGCCATGTGGCGAACCGGCTTCAGGCGGCGATCTGGCGCGAGGCGATCCATCTGGTGGTCGATGGCGTCGCCAGTGTCGAAGACGTGGACAAGGCGATCTGGGCCGGCCCCGGTCTGCGATGGGCGGCGATGGGGCCGACGACGCTCTTTTCGCTGGCCGCGGGCGAGGCCGGGCTGGCGGGCTACATCGACCATTTCCGCGACACGTTCAACGGCTGGTGGGATGAATTGGGCGAGGTCAAATTCACCCCGGAGGTGGAGGCCAAGCTGCTGGCGGGGTTGCAGGAGGCCACTGCGGGCCGCTCGGTGGCGGATCTGGCCGAAGACCGCGACCGGCTGATCGTGGCCATGCAGCAGGCCACGCAGGGGATGCGCCGGAGCTGAGCGGGCAAAGGCGTCAGACGCCTTTGGATCAAACCCTTCAAAAGGGTTTGGGCGAAAGCCTTCTGAAGGCTTTCCGCCTAAAGCGGTTCGATGTCGCCCTGGGCCCGGCCTGCATGAAACTCCGCCTCCCAGGCCGCGAAGGTGCCCGCCGCAATCGCGTCGCGCATCCCCGCCATGATATCCTGAAAATACTGCAGGTTATGCCAGGTCAGCAGCATGCCCGAGATCATCTCGCCCGAGCGGAACACATGGTGCAGATAGGCCCGGGAATAGCCGCGACAGGCGGGGCAGCTGCAGTTCTCATCCAGCGGGCGCGGGTCTTCCGCATGGCGCGCATTCTTGATGTTCACCACCCCGTGCCGCGTGAAGGCCTGACCGGTGCGCCCCGACCGCGACGGCAGAACGCAATCCATCATGTCGATGCCGCGTTTGACCGCACCCACGATGTCGTCGGGCTTGCCGACCCCCATCAGATAGCGCGGCTTGTTCTCGGGCAGCATCCCGGGCGCATAGTCCAGTACGCCGAACATCGCCTCCTGACCTTCGCCTACCGCCAGACCGCCCACCGCGTAGCCATCGAATTCGATGGCGCGCAGGGCTTCGGCGCTTTCGGCCCGCAACTCTTCCGTCACGCCGCCTTGCTGGATGCCAAAGAGCGCGTGCCCGGGCCGGTCGCCAAAGGCATCGCGCGATCTTTGCGCCCAACGCATGGACATGCGCATGCTTTTCGCCACGTCTTCCTCGGTGGCGGGCAGGGCGGGGCATTCGTCAAAGCACATGACGATGTCGCTGCCCAGAAGCTTTTGAATCTCCATACTTCTTTCGGGCGACAGCATATGTTTCGAGCCGTCGATATGGGACGAAAACTTCACCCCTTCCTCGGTCAGCTTCCGCAACCCTGCAAGGCTCATCACCTGAAAACCGCCCGAATCCGTTAGGATCGGCCGGTCCCAGTTCATGAACTTGTGCAACCCGCCCAGCCGGTCGATCCGCTCCGCCGAAGGGCGCAGCATCAGATGGTAGGTGTTGCCCAAGAGAATGTCGGCGCCGGTCGCGCGCACGCTTTCGGGCAGCATCGCTTTGACGGTGGCCGCCGTGCCCACGGGCATGAAGGCCGGCGTGCGGATCTCGCCCCGGGGGGTGGAAATCACCCCCTTGCGCGCCGCCCCGTCAACCGCCTGAAGCTCAAAGGAAAACCTGTCCGTCATTCGGCGGACAACTGCTCCATCACCGCGTCGGAGACCTCGAAATTCGCGGTCACGCGCTGCACGTCATCGTCATCTTCCAGCACTTCAATAAGCCGCATCAGCTTCTGCATGCCGTCGAGATCCAGCTCGGTGGTGGTGGTCGGCTGCCAGATCAGCTTGGTCGATTCAGATTCGCCCAGTTCCGCCTCGATGGCGGTCGAAACCGCGTTCAGATCGGTGTCAGCGGTGGTGATCGCATGGCCCGCCTCGGAGCTTTCGCAATCCTCTGCCCCCGCTTCGATGGCGGCCATCATCACCGTGTCTTCGTCGCCGGCGGAGGCGGGGTAGAGGATCTGCCCCTTGCGCTCGAACATGAAACCGACCGAGCCGGTTTCGCCCAGGTTGCCGCCATGTTTCGAGAAGGTCGAGCGCACGGTGGAGGCGGTGCGGTTCCGGTTGTCGGTCATCGCCTCGACGATCACCGCCACGCCGCCGGGGCCGTAGCCCTCGTAGCGGATTTCCTCGTAATCATCGCCTTCGCCTGCCTGGGATTTCGAGATCGCGCGATCAATGACGTCTTTGGGGACCGATTGTGAGCGGGCTTCCTTCACCGCAAGGCGCAGGCGCGGGTTGTTGTCGGGATCGGGGTCGCCCATCTTGGCGGCCACGGTGATCTCCTTGGCGAGCTTGGAAAAAAGCTTCGAGCGTGCCTTGTCCTGGCGCCCCTTGCGGTGCTGAATATTCGCCCATTTTGAGTGGCCTGCCATGGCGCCGAACCCCTTTGAAACCTGCGTGATTGGCCGGTGATATAGGCGAGGTCGGGGGGCGGGCGCAAGGGCGGCGGAAAGGGGCCTAAAATGCCACCCATCTGCTGGACGCTTTCGTTGAGCCCTGCTAGAAATTGTAGGATGCACGCGCCCGACCCCAAGATACGCCCGGATCAGCCGGAAATTCGCCTGTTGGACGAGGGCGCGATCAACCGCATTGCGGCTGGGGAAGTGGTCGAGCGGCCTGCCTCGGCGGTCAAGGAACTCATTGAAAACGCCATTGATGCGGGCGCACGCCAGATCGACATCACCGTGGCCGAGGGCGGCAAGCGGCTCATTCGGATCGAGGATGACGGCTGCGGCATTCCCGCCGAACAGCTTCCTCTCGCGCTCTCCCGTCACGCCACATCGAAGATCGACGGCTCGGATCTTTTGAACATCCACACCTTCGGCTTTCGCGGCGAGGCGCTGGCGTCGCTCGCCGCCGTGGGCCGCCTCACGCTGACCTCCCGCCCTAAGGGGGCGGAGGCCTCGATGATCGAGGCCTCGGGTGGTGCCGTGGGCCTTGTCCGGCCTGCCGCTGGCAAGCCCGGCACGGTGATCGAGCTGCGCGATCTCTTTTATGCCACGCCCGCGCGGTTGAAATTCCTGCGCACCGAACGGGGCGAGATGCAGGCCGTCACCGATGTGGTCAAACGGCTCGCCATGGCGGAACCCTATGTCGGTTTCACCCTGACCGACGCCACCGACGCACCGCGCAAGATCTTTGCCGCAAGGCCCGAGCGCGGCACGCCGGAAGAGGCGCTGTCGGGGCGTCTGCGCACATTTCTGGGTGCCAATTTCATCGAAAACGCCATAGCCATCGATGCCAGCCGCGAAGACCTTCACCTTTCGGGGTTCGCAGCACTGCCGACCTATTCGCGCGGCTCGGCGGTTCAGCAATATCTCTTCGTCAATGGCCGCCCGGTCCGCGACAAA
>JAOXSD010000067.1 GCA_025800205.1 Silicimonas sp.
TTCACCGCGCAAGTAAGCGACGGTGAAATCATAACAGGCCTGCGCGATCCCCATATAGGTCGGCGTCAGGGTCATGAACATATGCGGCCAGCGCCGGGCCGCGTCGGGATAGATCCCGCGCGGCATCAGCTGCGCTTCGTCAGGCACGAACACGTCTTCGAACAAAAGCGTCCGCGACACGGTTCCGCGCATCCCCAGCGGATCCCAATCACCGACCACCTTCACGCCCTCGGCCTCGGCTGGCACCGCGATATACATCGTGTTGCGGCGCGATGGTTCCTCGTCGGGCGTATCGAGCGCGGTGCAAAGCGCGCCGTAGTAATCCGCGTGACCCGAAAGCGAGGCAAAGATCTTCTTGCCGTTGATCTTCCAGCCGCGATCCACTTTCAGCGCCGTGGTGCCAAAGGCCTTGAAGCCTGCCGCCGCTGCACCGCCTTCGGAAAACGGCTGCGCATAGATCTTGCCGTCGTTCAGGATGCGCTGGTAGTGCATGCGCCGCATCTCTTTGTGCGCGCTCGATTTTTCGCCGTCGATCTGAAGCCGGTCCAGAAGATCGCCGGTCCACAAACACGATGACACATGCATGTTGAAGGTCAACGCGGTGGCCCCGCAATAGCGCCCGATCTCGGCCGCAGTCATCATGTAGGTCTTGAGATCCGCGCCCAACCCGCCTTCCTCTTTCGGGATGCAGATGCCCAACAGACCCGACGCGGCCAGATCGCGATAATTCTCCGTCGGAAAAATCGCCTCCCGGTCATAGGTCGCCGCACGCGGCGCGAATTTTTCGGCCGCCAGCTCCCGCGCCAGCTTGCCGAGTGCCGCTTGTTCGTCGGTCAGGTTCCAGGCCACGGGATCGAAAATCGGGGCGTCTTGGGTCATTGGGTCTGTCTCCGCAAAAAGTCGTGGATAAGCGCGTTCACCTGGTCCGGCGCCTCCTGGTTGATCATGTGGCCCGCGCCCTCGATCACGTGGAATTCGGCGTCGGGCAAAGCACCCGCCATCTTCTCCATCGTGCGCTGGGGCGCGTTCATATCGTGACTGCCCGCGATCAGCAGGCAGGGCATGGGCACACGCGCAAGATCCTCGCGCCGGTTGAAGGTCACCAGACACTCCAGGATCGCTTCCCATGTGGCCCGCGACACCCGGCCCATGATCGCGGCCACCTCATCCGCCACCTGTCGACCGGCGATCGGGCCGAGCATCTGCGGCGCGCCTTCGCGGGCCATGTCTTCCATCGACAGCCCGCGTTCCAGCGGCTCCATCCGCGCCTTCAGAAATGCCTGTTTGAACGTATCGTCCCGCCCGCCAAAGGCCGGGGTCGTCCCGATCAGTGTCAGGCTCGCCACCTCGTCGGGACAGCGCACGGCGTGTTCGAGTGCCACCATGCCGCCGATGGAATGGCCGACCAGATGCGCCTGTCGCAGGTCCATCGCGACCATGAACCGCGCCAGCATGTCCGAGAGACCCGAGAAGGTCAGGTTGCGCGGATCGCTCTCGCCATAGCCGGGCATGTCCCAGGAGATCACCCGCGCCGGGCCCGGATCATCGAGCAATGCGGCAAAGCTTTCCGCCCCGCCGCCGATGCCATGGAGGCAGATCACCGGCGCGCCGTCGCCCGCCTCCAGATAGGAAATGCCCGCCGTCGTCGTTTTCATGTCAGCGTCCCGTCCCGCACCACGAATGCGCCATCGAGCGCGATGTCACAGCCCATCATCGGCAGGTCGAAATGGCCGCGGGTGAAGCGGCCCGCAAACTCGTTCGCCCCTGTGGAATAAAGAAAATTCCCCGCCACCGCGCGCAATTCCGTGCCATTCAGATCGGCCTTGTCATACATGGTCAGCGCCTCATAGCGCGCCGCCCGGCTCAGGCCCCAACCCACATGGGAGGTGGCATAGGCCAGGGGATCGTCGAACCCCGCGAAATAGTCGCGCATCAGCCGCGCATCGGTGCCGCTGCCCTCGACCGAGGTGATGTGATCGCCCTCCAAAGTGCAGGCCACTTCGCTTTCGAAATAGCGCTTGAAGGTCAGGTTCATGTCGCCCGGTTGGAACACCAGCCGCCCGTTCACCGTGCCCGCCTTGGGGAAGCTCACCACGATGCCGCCGGGCCAATGCGCCAGCGTGCCGGGCCGGTCGGTCCAGCCCCAGACACCCACGGTGGCGGCCCCCTCCATCGCGACGGTGAGGTCGGTGCCGGCCCCCGAGGTCACGCGCATTTCGCGGGTCGATTTGCAGCGCGCCACCGCTTCCTTGACCCGAAGCTTGTCCGCTTCAACAGGGACCAGCCGCGCCAGAACATCCGGGTGCTCGTTCGAGATGTTGAGAATGCGCGCGCCGCCTTTCAGGATCGCGCCGGTTTCTTTCGCATGCATCAGCCCTTCGATCGTGATGTCGATCACCACGTCGCAGGCGACCAGTTGCGCCACCGCGTCGGCCTGCCCGGTGAGCGCCAATGACGCACCCGACGAGCGGATGATCGGGCCGGGTTCGGGGGGTGGCGTGGGCACCGTGACGTGTTCGAAGGGCACCGACATCTCGGCAAGGGCGGCTTCGGCGAGTGTCACCAACACCGGCCGCGAGCCGGTCTCCGACAGGATCGCCACCCGCTCGGACGCCCTTATTTTACAGAGGTCGAACACCGTGACGAAGGCCGCGACCCAGTGCGGCAGAAGGATGGTTTCACTCTCGGAAGGCATTCAGAATCCCTGCTTTTTTCCGGAGAGTTGCCCAAGGGAAAGTAATCGGTCAAGCTGATAAACCGCGACTGAGGAGGCGCATCATGCTGGATTTCGACCCGCTCACCTTCGATCTGCAATCGGTGCCCGAGGGCTATCTGGCCGATCCCTATGCCGTGCTTGCGGCGCTGCGAAACGTCGCCCCGGTGCATGAAAATCCCGACGGAACCTACGTGCTGACCCGTCACGCCGACCTCACTCAGGTCTACCGCGACCCGCGTCTCTGGTCCTCCGACAAGCGCGCCGATTTCGCCCCGAAATTCGGCAACTCGCCGCTTTTCGAGCACCACACCACCAGCGTCGTTTTCACCGACCCGCCCGATCACACCCGGATCCGCAAGCTCTTTCAATCCGCCTTCACGCCCCGCGCACTCGCTGCCTTCGCCCCCCGCATTACCGCCCTCGTCGACACCTATCTCGACCGGATGGAGGATCAGGGCGGCATGGAACTGGTCGAGGAATTTTCCTTCCGTCTTCCCATCGAAGTGGTCTGCGACATGCTCGGCGTGCCGCGCGAGGATAGGGAGTTGATCCGCGACTGGGCCAACGCCATTCTGACCGCGCTGGAGCCGAAACTGACACAAGCCCAGCTTGAGACCGGCAACCGCGCGGTGGAGGATTTCAAGACCTATCTCCGCGATCTGATCGCGCATAGGCGGGCCAACCCCGAAGGCGCGAAACCCACCGAAGTCCTGACCGTTCTGGCCGATGCCGAGGCCGATGGCGAACGGCTGACGGAACTTGAACTCCTGCACCAATGCATCTTCATGCTGAACGCAGGCCACGAGACCTCGACCAATATGATCAGCCACGGGGTGCATGAAATGCTGCGCCACCCGGATCAGATTGCGGCGCTCAACAGCGACCCCGGCCTGATCGACCCGATGGTCGAAGAGGTGCTGCGTTACCAAGCGCCAATTCAGATTAACAACCGCCGCTCCACGGCCGAGACCATGCTGGGCGACATGCCGATTCCCGCAGGCACCACCGTTCACATGATGATCAACGCCGCCAACCGCGACCCGGCGCAATTCCCCGATCCCGACCGGTTCGACATTGCCCGCGCGCCGAACCGGCATCTGTCCTTCGGCCTCGGCGTGCATATCTGCGCGGGCAACACGCTCGCGCGGCTTGAAGCGCGCATTGCTTTCGAACGGCTTTTCGCCCGCTTCCCCAGGCTCGCCCTTGTGGCCCCTCTGAAGGTCGCGCCGCGTCTGCGGTTCCGCGAAATCGAGAAACTGGAGATCTCCGTCAACTAGGTGCTTGCACCTGTCCGCGATTTGGCAATGCTGCGCGCCAGCAAGGCCCGCCCAAGCTATCCCCCGATCCGTACAGGTGACCCCATGCCGTCTGCCAAGACCCTCCATGCGCTCTTTCCGGGCGTGATGATTTCCGGCCTGATCGCGCTGGCTGCGCAATTCGTGTCCGAACATTACGGTGCCCCCGCCATGCTGATGGCGCTCCTTTTCGGCATCGCGCTGAATTTCCTTTCGGAAGAGACGCGCGCCGCCCCCGGCATCGCCTTTGCCGCCCGTACCATCCTGCGCTTCGGCGTGGCACTGCTCGGCCTGCGCATCAGCTTTTCCATGGCCGCCGAACTGGGTCTGCCGGTGCTGCTGCTGGTGGTGGGCGGCGTCGTGTCCACCATTCTTTTCGGGCTCCTGATCGCGCGGTTCTTCGGTCACGGGCCCCGCTTTGCCTTCCTCTCCGCTGGCGCCGTCGCCATCTGCGGCGCCTCCGCCGCCATGGCCATTTCGGCCATTCTGCCGAAGGACGAGCGCTCCGAAGAACGGCTCGTTTTCACCGTGGTCGGCGTCACGCTTCTGTCGACGATTGCGATGATTCTCTTCCCCGTCCTGGCTGACACATTCGGCTTTGAAGGCCAGGTGGCGGGGATTTTCATCGGCGCGGCCATCCATGATGTGGCCCAGGTGGTGGGCGCCGGGTTTTCGGTTTCCAACGAGGCCGGCGAGATCGCCACGGTGGTGAAACTGATCCGCGTCGCCATGCTGGCGCCGGTCATTCTGGTGGCGTCGCTGATCATCCGCGCTTACGTGAAATCCCACGCCCCCACCGAACGCCCGCCGATCCTGCCGGGCTTTGTCCTGGCCTTTATCGCCTTGGTCGCGCTGAATTCTTTCGGTCTCTTCCCCGCCGCGCTCACACGGCTTGCCGCCGATGTGGCGGGCTGGGCGCTGCTGACCGCCATTGCTGCGGTGGGGCTGAAAACCTCGCTCGGCGAAGTGATCAAGGTGGGCGCGCCGGCCATCGCGCTTCTCGTGGTCGAGACCCTGTTTCTTGCCGGGTTCATCGTCGCGGGGCTGAGTTGGATCGCCCTTTGAGTGCGTTCCGTTACAGATTTTGTTTGATGCGGCAAATTTTGTAATGTATCACTCCCCGACATGGATCAGGGAGGCTCGCGATGTACGCGCAAGGTCTTTTGGGAGGAGCCGAGGCAGCTGAGGAAAATGAGGAGTTCCTCGCCGCCTTTCAGGCGCGCATTGACGCGGAAGAAAAGATCGAGCCGAAGGACCCGATGCCTGCGGCCTATCGCAAGACTCTGATCCGCCAGATCGGGCAGCATGCCCATTCCGAGATTGTCGGCATGCTGCCCGAGGGCAACTGGATCACCCGCGCGCCCAGCTTGCGCCGTAAAGCCGCGCTCTTGGCCAAGGTGCAGGATGAGGGCGGCCACGGGCTCTACCTCTATTCCGCCGCCGAAACCCTCGGCGTGTCCCGCGATCAGATGACCGAGGAACTGCTGTCGGGCAAAGCCAAGTACTCCTCGATCTTCAACTATCCCACGCTCACCTGGGCCGATATCGGCGCCATCGGCTGGCTGGTGGATGGGGCGGCGATCATGAATCAGGTGCCGCTCTGCCGCTGCTCCTTTGGGCCCTATGCCCGCGCCATGATCCGCGTCTGCAAGGAAGAGAGTTTTCACCAGCGTCAGGGTTACGAGATCATGCTGACGCTGGCGCGCGGCTCGGACGCGCAAAAGGAAATGGCGCAGGATGCGCTCAATCGCTGGTGGTGGCCGTCGCTGATGATGTTCGGCCCGTCGGATGCCGACAGCGAACATTCCGACCAATCGGTGAAATGGAAGATCAAGCGTTTCACCAATGACGCGCTCAGGCAGAAATTCGTCGACGCCACCGTGCCCCAGGGCGAATTCCTCGGCCTCACCTTCCCCGACCCGGACCTGAAGTGGAACGAAGAACGCGGAGCCTACGATTTCGGCCCGATCGACTGGGATGAATTCTGGCGCGTGGTCAAGGGCCACGGCCGCATGAACGTCGACCGGATCAAAGACCGCAAGAAAGCCTGGGACGACGGCAAATGGGTCCGCGATGCCGCCCTGGCGCACGCTGAAAAGCGCCGCCAGCGCAAAGACGCCGCCAAGACAGCCGCCGAATAGCACATCTATCGAGGTCGCCATGACAGCCACCGAAATCCCCCTTTGGGAAGTCTTCATCCGCCCGCGCAACGGGCTGGCCCACCGCCATTGCGGTTCGCTCCATGCGCCGGATGCGGAAATGGCCATCCAGGCCGCCCGCGACGTCTACACGCGGCGCGGCGAAGGCCAGTCGATCTGGGTCATCCCCTCCTCCGAAGTCGTCGCCTCCGATCCCGACGACAAGGACGAAATCTTCGACCCCGCCGACGACAAAATCTACCGCCACCCGTCCTTTTACGACATTCCCGAAGACGTGGGGCACATGTGATGGCGGCGCTCTTCCCGGCCCTCCTGCGGCTCGCCGATGATCACCTGATCCTCGGTCACCGCCTGTCCGAATGGTGCGGCCATGCGCCGATGCTGGAAGAAGATCTGGCGATGCCCAACATCGCCCTCGACCTGATCGGTCAGGCACGCGGCCTCTATGCCTATGCCGCCGAGTTGGAAGGGCAGGGGCGTAGCGAGGACGATCTCGCCTTCCTCCGTCTCGAACGCGGCTATGTGAATGCGCTGATCTGCGAAAAGGAAAACGGCGATTTTGCCCGGACCATGTTCCGTCTCGCGGTCTTTGCAGGCTTCATGTGCCGCTATTGGGGCGCCGCGCTCACCTCCACCGACGAAACCGTCGCGGGCATTGCCGCCAAGGCCGAAAAAGAAGCCCGCTACCATCGCCGCCACGCCGCCGAATGGGTGATCCGCCTGGGCGACGGGACCGAGGAAAGTGCCGCCCGCATGGCGGACGCCGTCACCTATCTCGCCCCTTATATCGGAGAATTGTTCGAGGCTGACGCGATTTCCGATGAACTGGCCGAAGCGGGCATCCTGCCCGATCCGGCCGCGCTCAAGGATGGCTGGCTGGCCGACATCACCCCAGTGATGGAAGAGGCAAACCTTGCCATGCCCGCCCTCGACCCGTTCCATTCGGGCGGCCGTCAGGGCGTGCATACCGAAGAGATGGGCCATCTCCTGGCCGAGTTGCAATATATGCAGCGTGCCTATCCGGGCCTCGAATGGTAACCGCGACCCTCGATCAGGCCCGCGCCTGGCGCGCCGC
>JAOXSD010000147.1 GCA_025800205.1 Silicimonas sp.
GCGTACGTGGTCAGGTGCGAGCCCGTCCGGGTCACCATCACTGCCTACGAGAACTGCACCACCGACATTCCAGTCGTGGTCCGTCGAGCGGCGGCGCAGGTGCTGGCGCGTGAAGCAGCCGACGACGACGCCGCGGCCGCCGACGCACGGGACAAACAAGTGCAGTTCGTGAACCCGCTGACCCGGATCCTGACCCCGTTCCCGACGGTGCTCCCCTGCAGCACCCTGATGCCCGTCCGATGGGAGATCGACGGGGTGTGGATGTGCGCCGGGCCGAAGGGCCCCACGCTGTGCGCCGCGCCCACCCAGCTGGAGCCCATGACCTCCCCGTACCACCAGAGCAGCTCCTTTACGCACGCCAGCACCGGCATGATCGTCACCAAGGAGCAGCTGATCAACCGGGACAGGGCCATGGCCTTCACCCGGCACCGGGAGGCGATCCTGACCCAGCTGGTGGGCCGAAGGATCGAGGGCGCCAGTGGGGGCCAGCTGGGTAGCCTGCTGTCCCACCAAGAGTTCGAGCACATCACGACGACCGTGAGGAAGTCCGTCCTCGGATTCTTGTTGCCGACCTGGATTCACGACTTCGGCGAGTCGTTCATGTTCTTCATGGGGATCGCCACACTGATCTCCCTGGCGACCTCAATCATCGCCGCGCTCTTCCGTTTCTTCAGACATCTAGCCACCTACGGCTGCCAAGGCGGACGCGGGCTCGGCCAAGCCCTCTTGGCTATGTTAGGGGTGTTCATGATGCCCCGGGACATGGTCAAAGCCTGGGTACAGGAA
>JAOXSD010000169.1 GCA_025800205.1 Silicimonas sp.
GTGTCGCCTGCGGCCTTTCTCGGCGGGTTCAACCCGGCGGTGTCGGTGCTGGATATTCCCTATCTGATGCCCGGCGACAGCGCCAAGGCGCAGGCCCTGCGCGAAGGCCCGTTCGGCGAGGCGCTTCTGGGCTCATTCGCAAATCGCGGTGTGGTCGGTGTTGCCTGGTGGCCCAACGGGATGAAGAATTTCACTTCCAATTCGCCCCTTGATGATCTGGCCGCCTTTGCGGATCAGAAATTCCGGGTGATGGATTCCAACATCCTGATCGAACAGTTCAACGCGCTCGGCGCCTCCGCCATCGCGCTGCCGTTTGGCGAGCTTTACACTTCGCTGCAGACCGGCGTGGTCGATGGCCAGGAGAACCCGCTTGATACGATCCAGCGGATGAAGTTCTTCGAAGTGCAGGATTACCTGGTGATCTCGGAACATGGGGCGATGGAAGACATGGTGCTCTTCAACCCCGCCTGGTGGAACAGCCTGCCCGCCGAATATCAGGGCGTCATTCAGGACGCGTTCAACGAGGTGGTGCCGGAGCTGATCACACACAAGGCAGCGGCCGTCGAGGCGGCGCTTAAGGTGATCGGCGAAAGCGACATCAACATTCGTGTGGCCTCGGACGAGGAACGCGCGGGTTTTGCCGCCGCGATGAAAGAGCCCGCGACCGCAGCCTATATCGCGCGCGCCGGCGACGAAGGCAAAGCGCTGATCGACGTCTACAGCGCCAATCAGTAAGCGTTGAAAACAACCGGGACGTCTGGAAATCCGGGCGTCCCAACCTCCCGCATATCTAGGGCAACCTCTTGAAAATTCTTGACTATATACGATGGGTCGAACGCACCTTTCTGGTGAGCCTGTTCCTGGCCATGGTGGCGCTCTTCTTCGGCAGCGTCATTGCCCGCGAGATCGGCGGCACATTCGCCAGCCAGTTCGCCTGGATCGAGGAAGCGGTGCGGTTCATGAATGTCTTTCTGGTGTTCATCGCCCTTGGGCTGGCGCTGGAACGGGGCCGCCATGTGGGGATCGACACGTTGCGCGATCGGTTGCCCGCGCCAATGCGCGGCTTCTTGTTGAAGCTGATTGACGGGATCGGTTTCCTCTTCGCGATCTACCTTGCCTATCTCGGCACCACGCTGGTGTCCTTCGTTCTGATGACCGGGCAGAAAAGCCCGACGCTCAACATCCCCATCGGCTGGGTCTATCTGGCCCCGGTGATTGGTTTCGGTCTGCTGGCGCTGCGCTTTGCACTGAGCTTTTTCGGCGTGATCGACCGGTTCGACCGCGCGGGCGGGGAGGACGCCGCATGATCTTCCTCATCATCGCCCTCGCCGTGGTGCTTCTGGTGCTTGGCTTCGAGATGTTTCTCGTCCTCGGCATTCCCGCCCTTGCGACCAAAGAAGCCTTCTATGGCAACCTGCCCGACCCGGCCGTGGTGCAGAAAATCTTCGGCGGCATCGACCACACGACCCTGCTGGCGATCCCGTTCTTCATCTTCGCCGCCCATCTGATGGGCTCGGGCCAGATCGCCAAGAACCTCACCGGCTTTGTGCGCGCCATGATCGGCCATACGCGCGGCGGCATGGGCCATACGGTGATCGGCGGCTCAATGGCCTTTGGCTCGGTCTCCGGTTCGGCGCCCGCCACGGTCGCGGCCATGGGCAAGATGGTCTATCCCGAGATGCGCAAATCGGGGTTTTCCGAGAAATTCAGCCTCGGCCTCGTGGTCTCCAGCGCCGAAACCGCGCTGCTGATCCCGCCGTCGATCACCTTCATCATCTATGGCTGGATGACCGGCACCTCGATTGCCAAGCTTTTCGCCGGCGGTCTGGCGGTCGGTCTGTTCCTCGGCCTTGCTTTTGCGCTGATGGTCTGGCTGGAGGCCAAACGCCAGGGGATCGAGCCCGAAGCACGCACAAGCTGGGCCGACCGCGCCCGCGCGCTCAAGGCCTCGGCCTGGGCGCTGGGAATGCCGGTGATCATCCTGGGCGGGATCTATTCCGGCACGATCACCCCCACCGAGGCGGCGGCTGTTTCCGTGGTCTATGCGATCTTTGTCGAGATGGTGGTCTACCGGAATTTCGGCCTCGCCGATCTGGTGCGGATCACCGAAGACAGCGCCATTGCCACCTGCGTGATCTTTATCTTGCTGGCCATGGGCGGGCTGATTTCCTTCTATGTCACACTCGCCCAGGTGCCGACCCAGATCACCGACTTCCTGAGTGCGATTGACGCAGGCCCGATCCAGTTTCTGCTGGCGGTGAATATCTGTTTCCTGATCGCGGGCATGTTCATCGACCCGAATTCGGCGCTCCTGATCCTTGTCCCACCGCTGTATCCCGTGGCCACTGCCATGGGCGTGGACCCGGTGCATTTCGGCATGATCGTGACGCTGAACATCAGCCTGGGCATGATCACCCCGCCCTTCGGTCTGGATATTTTCGTGGCGTCTTCGACCCTCGACAAACCGGTGATGAACATCATCAAAGGGGTCTGGCCCTTCGTCTTCGTCAACATTCTCGTGCTTCTGGTCGTGACCTACGTGCCCGAGATCTCGCTTTTCATTCCACGGATGCTCTTCGGCTAGGAAAGGGAAAACATGTCATCGTTACGCGCCCTTGGCGCCGGGCAATGCGGTCCGGCGAACGGCCCCGCCTTTGCTGTCGATACATTGGTGAAGGCAAATGACCCGGTGAATGGGGAATACCGGTTGATGGTGCTGGAGGCGCCGCCTTCGGTGCTCGATTGTCAGCCGGGGCAGTTCTTTCACCTGCTCTGCCCCGCAACCGGCACGGATCAGCCGTTTCTGCGCAGGCCCATGAGCATCTACGGCTATTCGGCTGAGGCAGGCGAATTGGAGTTTCTCTACAAGGTCACAGGCGCCGGCACCCGTGGGCTGGCGACGCTGCAACCCGGCGATCGGCTGAACGTGCTGGGGCCCCTGGGACGCGGCTTCACCATGGCGCCGGACTGGCAGAACCTGTTGTTGCTCGCGCGCGGTGTCGGGCTCGCGACACTGGCGCCACTGGCGCAGGAGGCGCGCAGGCGCGGACGCAATCTGGTGGCGATCTGTTCGGCGCGCCATGACGATGTGCTGATGTCGGTGGAGCGGTTTCGCGGGCTTGGGGCTGAAGTGATCCCGGTCACCGATGCGGCGGGCACCTCCTCGGTCGAGCATCTGCGCGAGTTGATCGAGGACCGCATCGCGCGCGGCGAGGTCGATGCCATCTACACCTGCGGCTCCAACCGCCTCTTGAAACTGGCCCAGGAGCTGGGCGCCGCCCACGGCATACCGGGCGAGATTGCCCTGGAACAGCAGATGGCCTGCGGGCTGGGCATGTGCCAATGCTGCGTGCGGCCCTTCAACCGCGATGGCGTGATCACCCAGGAACGGGTCTGCCGCGAAGGACCGGTCTTCGGGATCAGGGAGGCGATGGCATGGTGAGCCTTGCGACCCGGATCGGCGACCTGCGCCTGAAAAACCCGATCATGCCGGCCTCGGGCACCTTTTCCGAAGACCTGGCCGATGTGCTGGACCTGAGCCGGCTGGGCGCCCATGTGACCAAGACAATCACCGAAGAGATGCGCGGCGGCAACCCGACGCCGCGGGTCTGCGAACTGCCCGGCGCCATGCTCAATTCCATCGGCATCCCGTCGAAAGGCGTGCAGCATTTCATCGATCATGTGATCCCGTTCTACGACCGCTACGACGTGCCGCTGGTGGTCAGCATTTCGGCCCATTCGGCGGATGATTTCGCCCGGCTTTGCGAGACGATCAGCGTGCCGGGTGTGGCCGCGATCGAGGTCAACATCTCCTGTCCGAACATCGAGGAGGACGGCAAGGCTTTCGCCCTGCGACCCGCCACAACCTTCGTCGTGATGGAGAAAATGCGCGGGGCGACCGATCTGCCATTATGGGCCAAACTCAGCCCGAACACCGGCGAGCCGAGCGAAGTGGCGCAGGCAGCCGAGGCGGCCGGCGCCGATGCCTTGGTGGTGTCGAACACGCTTCTCGCCATGGCCATCGACATCGAAAGCCGCAGACCGAAGCTGGGCAATCTGATGGGCGGGCTGTCGGGGCCGTCTTTGAAACCCGTCGCGCTGCGCATGGCCTATCAATGTGCCAAATCGGTCAGCATCCCGGTGATCGGCTGCGGCGGGATTTCCACGGTCGAGGATGTGGTCGAATACCTGATCGCGGGCGCCCGCGCGGTGCAGGTGGGGACGGCGACTTTCATTGATCCGGGCGCGATGACCCGCTTGCTCGACGGGCTGGAGGCCTTTCTGCGCCGCACAGGCATCGATGATCTCGACGATCTGGTCGGGTCGGTCCGTGACGAGGTCGCGATCATGGAGGTCGCGCCGTGATGGGGGAGGCGGCATTGGCAGCGGGCTGGTTCGCCGATATTCGCGCCATGAGCCGGGATGCCGAAGGCGTGAGCCGTCCGGCTTTTTCCGAGGTCGAAACGAAAATTCTGGCCCATCTTGCCGAAATGGCGCAGGCGCTTGGTCTGACCTGCGCCCATGATGCCGGGCAGAACCTGCTGATATCCTTGCCGGAAGATGCGGATGCCACGCAATTCGTTCTGATCGGGTCCCATGTGGACAGCGTGCCCATGGGCGGCAATTACGACGGCTTGGCAGGGGTTCTGGCAGGGCTGATGTGCCTTGCACGCGCCCGCGCCAACGGGCTGCGCTTTTCGCGTCCGGTCAAGGTGATTGCGATGCGGGGCGAGGAAAGCGCCTGGTTCGGGCCGTGCTACATCGGCTCCAAGGCGCTGATGGGGCAATTGTCACCGGAGGAACTGACGGCCCCCCACAAGGGGGATGGCCGGTCGCTGGCAGAGCATATGACGGATGTGGGTCTCGACACGCGCCCGGTCGAAGCCGGTCAGCCGTTGATGGCCACGGATGCGATCCTGGAATATATCGAACTCCATATCGAACAGGGCCCGCTCTTGATCGGCAAAAAGGCGCCCGCCGCCGTGGTCTCGGCCATTCGCGGCAACCTGCGCCATAAATCCATACGCTGCATCGGCGAGGCGGGGCATTCGGGTGCCGTGCCGCGCGCCTTTCGAAAGGACCCGGTGCTGGCGATGGCGGAGCTTCTGACGCGGCTCGACGAAAGCTGGCTGACCATCCTGCAGAAAGGCGATGACCTGGTGCTGACCTCGGGTGTGGTCGCCACCGATCCGGCGCGCCATGCCATGTCGCGGATCGCCGATGAGGTGATGTTCAGCCTCGATATCCGGTCCCAAAGCGCCGAGGTGCTGGCGGCGATGGAGGAGCTTCTGGCCGAGGAAATGGCCCGGATCGCCCGCAGGCGGGGGGTGCGCTTTGTCTGCGCCCCGCCGAACCGCACGGCACCCGGGCAGATGGATGCGCGGCTGGTGGCAGAGCTTGAAGCGGCCATGGGGCGGCTCGACATGGCGCCGGTGACCATGGCGTCGGGCGGCGGCCATGACGCGGCGGTCTTTGCCAATGCGGGCGTGCCTGCCGCGATGATCTTCGTGCGCAACCGCAATGGGTCGCACAATCCGGATGAGGCGATGGAGATCGAGGATTTCCTTGCCGGCAGCGCGATTCTTTACGATCACCTGATGCACCGGAGCCCCAGCCCCGGAGGCAAGGACAGGACATGAAAAGCGATTTTCCCACCCGCGAGACCATCGCCGAAACCACCGCGCGTCTGCTTCTGGAGATCGACGCGGTGCATTTCAGCGCCGACCGCCCCTTCACCTTCACCTCGGGCATTGTCAGCCCGGTCTATATCGATTGCCGCAAGATCATTTCCTATCCGCGCATCCGCGACATGATCACCGCCTTTTCGGTTTCGACCCTTCTGCGCGACGTCGGCTTCGAGGCTTTTGACGCGGTGGCGGGGGGCGAGACGGCGGGCATTCCCTTTGCCGCCTGGATCGCCAAGGAATTGGGCCTGCCGATGCATTACGTGCGCAAGAGCCCCAAAGGCTTCGGGCGTGCGGCCCAGATCGAGGGCAATGTGAAGGAAGGCGAGCGCGTGCTGCTGGTCGAGGATCTGACCACGGACGGGGGCAGCAAGATCAACTTCTGCAATGCCCTGCGCAAGGCGGGCGCCGCCGCAGATCATGCAAGTGTCGTTTTCTACTATGACATTTTTCCCGACACCCGAGAGGTTTTGCGGGCCGAAGGGATCACGCTCCATGCGCTTGCCACCTGGCGGGATGTGCTGGCAGTCTGCAAGGCGCGCAACCATTTCGCGCCCGATGTGCTGGCCGAAGTGGAGCACTTTTTGAATGAACCGCTGGACTGGTCCGGCACCCACGGTGGCGCGACCACCCTTTCCCTATGAGGCCCCCCATGCATTTCGACGACATCCTGGCAACCCTGCGCGACAACGGCAAAAGCGGCATGGCCTATCAGAAGACCATCGCACGCGCCGATGCGGCCATGGCCGAAGATCCCGACCGTGCGGTGGGCTACCGGCTGCTCTGTGCCCTGGCCGAGCGCTTTCTCGACGGCACCGGCCGCTTGCCGGTGACCACCCAGCAGACGGAACAGGCGTTTGAGGATTTTGCCGCTGCGGCCGAAGGATTGCGCGCGGCCTATGAGGCGGGCGAGAGCCAGACGATTCTTGAGGCGCTGAATGCCACCGCGACCCAAAGCCGCGCGCAGGTCGAACTGACCACCCGCCTTGACGATTGACGGGCGGCCTGCACGGGGTGTGGGCCTATGACGGGCCGGATCCGTCGTTCCGGTGGGCGACAAAGGCATGGCGCAGGGCACGGGCTTCGGCGCGCAGATGGGCGTTTTCGGCGCGCAGGGCGGTGACCTCGTCATGGGCCTCGGTCACCGTGTAGCGGCGGGGGATGTGGTTCGGGCAGTTCCAGTCGAAGGCTTCCACCCGGATCTGCACCACCCGTTCCGCGGGCGCCTCCGTCCCGGGGGCAGGGGCGACTTCGTGGGGGATCGCGCGACCCCAGATCTTGAGCCGTCGCGCGCCGGGATAATCCATCAATATCAGAGCGATGCGGTTGTCCGTGTCGAGATTGCCAAGAGAGATATACTGCCGGTTTCCGCGCAGATCCGCATAGGCAATCATGCGGTCATTGACCACTCGCAGAAAGCCCGGCGCGCCGCCGCGAAACTGGACATAGGGCCAGCCGGTTTCCGAAACCGTGGCCTGATAGAACCCGTCGCGGGCCTCGATAAAGGCGCGTTCGGAAGCGCCCAACCGGTCACCGCCCTGGTGATCGTCGTCCAGAAGGGTGTCGTAGCGGCCCGATCCCATGCGGTCCTGGCGGGCGCGCACGGCGGGGGTGAAGGCGATTTTTGCAAAGGCATGGGCCATGGCGGGCTCCTGGTGGAAAGGGGCTGCGGGCGTATGGGACCGCCCGCAGCAGGGGGGCGTCAGAGGCTGTCGGCGGCCTGATGTTTGATCAGGGGCCACTTTTCCTCGGCCAGACGCAGGGTTTCGGCCGGGTTCTCCTTGTACTTCGCAAAGACCGTGGCGTTCACGAAGAGATAGAGCTTGCCCTCGACGATGTCGGCATATTGGGGATCGCCGTCGAGCTTTTTGCCAAGCGCCACGGCAAAGGCGCAGAAGCCGCCATATTGGGGCAGATACTTCGCAGGCTCCGCTTCGAACTGCCGGGCGGTGGTTTCGGAGGCGAAATAGTAGGAGGCGCCGTCATGGCTGATTTCATACATGGCATTGCCGTCGCTCACCGCGTTCAGGGTGGACAACACCACCGGGTCGACCCCGCGCAGGGCCAGCGGTGTACCACCCAGGGAAGCACCGGTGGAGGTGTTGAGCTCATCCAGCGCGAAGGCCGGGGCCATCAGGGCCAGAAGGGTGAAAGGGGTGGCAAGCAGGGTGATTTTGTCAAACATGGAAATCTCCTTTGAGACGGTTTTGAGACGGGGGTTGGGGGTGAATTGGGGGCCCGACCCCGCAGCCATGGGGGGTGGCTGGGACAGTGCGAGGTCGGGCCGGCGGTCACGTCGCGCCATCCAGGACAGAAGACGGGCGGGCGCCGCGGGCGGTGACGGAGAGACAGGACAGGGGTGCCGCCACCGCGGGGGTCTGATGGCTTACATGCCGTAGGCCGCTTCGATCGCTGCGACCGTGTTGGCGGTGTTGTCCACCGCGCTTGCGATCATGCGGAAATTGGTCAGCGAGGCGTCATAGCCGTTGTAATGTTCGGTGATCGCACCGGCGGTGGCATCGGTGACAACCATCACCTCGAAGCCGGCCTCGATCAGGCTGCGCATGTGGGATTCCGTGCAGAGGTTCGACGACATGCCGCCCAGGATCACCTTGTTGATCCCCTTCTTGCGCAATTGCAGCGCCAGGTCGTTGCTGTCGGGGCCGTAGATCTTGTGCGGGTTGGTCACCACCACATTGTCGCCGTCGATATAGGGTTTGTAGGCCTCCAGCCAATCGGCGCCCGAGCCTTCGAACCCGTCCAGCGACAGGGCATGGGGCCGGTCGAACATGCCGATGTTATGCATCAAAGTCTCCAGCGCCCCTTCGAAATGCCATTCGTGGTCATGTTCGAAATAGTAATGCGGCGACACGAAAACCGGCATGTCGACCTTCTGGGCCACCGCAAAGAGCGCATCGAGATTTTCGACCGTGCCGTTGGCGGTGATGCTCTGGCCGACGACACCCCAGGTCACGCCATCGGGCGACAGGAAATCGTTCTGCGGGTCGGTGATGACAATGGCGGTGTCGGTGGTGGTCACCTCGAAGCCGGGCATCGGCAGCCCGTCATTGACCGGCGGCTGGGTGGCGGTGGCGGCGCGGGGTGCGGCGTCCTGGGCATTGGCCGGGCTGGCGCCCAGGCCGACGATGCCGGCGCCAAGTGCCATGGTCACACCGGCGCCAAGCACGACGGTGGCAAGGGTCAGGCAGTTTTCCTTGTGGGAGTTTTTCATGGTCAGGGTCTCGCTTTTCATCTCGTGTCTGTCAGGGCCAGTGTGTCTGCCGCTGATGACCTCGGGATAGGCGATGGGGGCGCACCCCGTATTGATCGGGGGTGACAAAGACTTGACGCAGGGCGACAGGGGGGCTTAGGTCTGATCACGGGCGCGTGATCGGGGGGTCGCACCGCGCCTTTCCACCAAACCATCGAACGGAGATGCAGGTGCCCCAGATTTCGGCCATGTATGTCCGCAAGCAGATCGAACAGGCCCATGGGTTGCCGGACAAGGACGCGCTTTTTGCGCTGACGGGGCTGAGTGCGGAGGCGGCGGCGAACCCGGCGAACATGGTGTCGGCAAAGGATTACCATTATCTGCTGGAGGTGATCGCCGAAAATGAAAAGCCCGACATCCGCTTTCACATGCGCACCTCGGCGGCAATGAAATGTGGTGAGTTCGGTGCCTTCGGCCTGGCGATGAAATCGGCGCCGACACTGCGCCAGGCGCTGGATCGCAACCTGCGCTACATCCGCCTGCACAACCGGGTGTCGGAATTCGACTGCACCGAAAGCGACGGCATCGTAAGCTGGACCCATCACAAACCACGCAGCGACAACCTTGGGAGCCATCTGTCCAACGAGGCGGCCATGGCCACCACCCTGACCTTGTGCCGAGAGGCCTCCTTTGCGGATCTGACGCCCCTGCGGGTGCAATTCGCCCATCAGCGGGATGGCTCGAAACAGGCGCTGGCCGAGCACTTTGGCATTGAGCCGGTCTTCGGGCAGGAGGTCGACGGGCTCCGGTTCCGGGCCGAGGATATGGACCGGCCCGCCCCGGTGGGCGATGCGAGCATCTGGCAGTTCTTCCGCGACCATCTGGAAACCCAGATCGCCGCCGACGAGGAGGAGGTGCCGCTGGAATCCCAGGTGGTCGAGGAAATCGCCCGGCTCCTGAGCGGCGGCGTGCCGCCCCTGGACCAGGTGGCCGAAACCCTGGGGCTGGGCGCACGCACCCTGCAACGGCGCCTGGCGGCGCAGGATCTGAGCTATCAGGGGCTGGTGGATGAGGCGCGCCAGCAGATGGCGCGGAAGCTTCTGTCGCAATCGCGCTATTCGCTTGCCGAAATCGCCTTTCTGGCCGGATTTTCCGAACAAAGCGCCTTCACCCGGGCGTTCAAACGCTGGTCGGGGCAGACCCCGCGCGCCTATCGCGCCGGGCTGGTCGGATAGAAGGGCCGCATTGGTTCGACCGATCCGAATTTAAGTCGCTGATATTTTCAATATCCTTGCCGAAGCCCATCTGGCAGTCTTCCTGAAACAGACATGAACCACGGGAGGTCGCCTTGGAATTCTGCATACAGCTCAGCCCTTACTACCCGGACAAGTCCTACGGCGGTGACCGGGTCTTTGGTGACATGCTGGAGCAGGCCAAACTGGCCGACCGGCTGGGATATGACAGCGTCTCGGTCACCGAGCACCACCTCCTGAACATCCTGATGATGCCCGCACCGCTGCAATTTGCCACCCAGATCGCCCAGCACACGGACCACGTGAAAATCATCACCTCGATCGTGGTGCTGCCGCTCCATGACATGCGGGTCTATGCGGGCGAAGTGGTCTGCGCCGACATTTTCACCAAGGGCCGGCTGATGCTGGGCGTGGGCCGGGGCGCCTTTGCCTATGAGATGGAACGCTTCGGCGTGCCGATGGACGAAACCCAGGACCGGTTCAACGAATCCCTCGATCTTTTGCAGAAACTGCTGACCGAGGAAGAGGTGAGCGCGGACGGGAAATACTACAAGTTCGACCCGGTCACGATCATGCCGCGCCCGGTCAACCCCGGCGGGCCGCAGATGATGATGGCGGTGCTGAACCCCGAAGGGATCTATCACTGCACCAAGCGTGGCTTTCATATTCAGACCACGCCGCTGGCGGGCCGTCATGATCTGCTGGTGCAGCAGGTCGACGGGTTCAACCGCGCCAAGGACGAGATGGACGGGGCCGGAAAGGATCTCACCCTGTCGCTCTCACGGGTCGGGTTCGTCTGCAATTCCGAGGCCGAAAAGGCACGCTATACGGAACAGGCCGAATCCTATTACGCCCGGTTCGACAATGTGTTCACCGGCCCCGGCATCGTCGAGAACGGCTTGATCAAGGAACTGCCGCGCAAACAGAGCCGGAACGAACTGGCCGACAGCCTGCTCATTGGCACACCTCAGGAGATGATCGACAAGCTGGGCGTCTATCAGGATCTGGGCATCGACCGGTTTATCCTGTCGTGCAATTTCGGGCTCGACCAGACGGCAACGATGGAAACGATCCAGCAGTTTGCCGAAGAGGTGGCCCCCCATTTCTCGCCTGCGATGAAGACGGCGCGCACGGCGGCGGAATGAGTGCCGTGATCGAAACCCAGGCGGACCGCACCCGGTTCATCACCGCCATGCGCCAGGTCGCTGCCAGCGTCACGGTGGTGACCACCGACGGGGTGGCGGGCCGGCACGGGGCGACGGTCAGCGCCTTCACCTCGCTCTCGGCCGATCCGCCCTCGGTTCTGATCTGCCTGCGCGCCGAAAGCCGGATCGCCCGGGCGGTGGTGCAGAACGGCGCCTATTGCGTCAATGTCCTGCCCGAGGATCAGGCGGATCTGGCCGGGCGCTTTGCCGGTGCGATGGACGAGGAATTGTCGGACCGGTTCGACGGGGTCGAGGTGGATGGCGAAGGCTGTCCCGCGCTGCCCGGCGCCACCGCCTTTCACTGCCGATTGGGCCAGCAGATGGCCGAGGGATCGCACCTGATCCTGATCGGTCATGTGACACATCTGGCCGAGGGCGCGGGCGCGCCGCTGGCCTATATGGACGGCCGGTTTCACCGGGTCCGCCCCCATTGACAGGAGAGAGAGATGCCCATCATCAGAGTGGAAATGTTCAAGGGCCGCACGCGCGATCAGAAGCGCGAAATGGTCAAGGAAGTGACCGAGGCTTTCGTGCGCACCTGCGGCGGGACCGCGAAGGGCCTGTCGGTGGTGATCACCGAGGTCGAAAAAGAAGATTGGGGATCAGGTGGCGAATTGTGCGCCGATCTCTATCCCGATTGAGGAGCGCGTCATGAGCGATGTGATTGAATGTGAATACACGGTCGAGGGCGACGGCCCGCCCCTGTTCCTGATCCACGGGATCGGGGCCGCGCGCGACACCTGGCGCTATCTGATGCCGGTGTTGACCGAACATTTCACCGTGATCTCCTATGACCTACGCGGTCATGGCAACTCGCCCCAGCCCGAAGGCGAATTCGGCCTCGACGAGTTGGTGGCTGATCTCGAAGCCCTGCGCGCCAAGCTCGGCATCGAGCGGGCCCATTTCGCCGGTCACTCCCTCGGAGGCATGATCGGCCCCGCCTATGCGCGCAAGTACCCCGACCGGGTGCTGTCGATCGGCCTTCTCTCCACGGCGGCCGGCCGGACCGAGGCCGACAGCAAGGCGGTCTGGGGTGTGGTCCATGCGATGGAAGAGCAGGGCATCGCCAATATCCTGCCGACGCTCAAGGACCGCTGGTACACCGACGGTTTCCTTGAAAGCCATCCCGAGATCGTGCAGCGCCGCATGGATCAGGTGATCGGCACCAAGGGCGACATCTTCATGAACGTGTTCCGTATCTATGCGGGCACCGAAATGCTGCCCTGGCTCCATGAGATCAAACATCCCTGTCTGGTGCTGACCGGTGAAAAGGATGGCGGCTGCAATCCGCGGCTCAACCAGCTGATCCACGACGAATTGGAAAACTCCGAACTCGTGGTACTGCCCGAGCTGAAACATTCGATCCTGCTCGAAGACGGGGCCAATGTGGCCCGGCATCTGGTGCGTTTCATTCAGGGGCTCGAAGCGTAAGGACAGACAAAAGGCGCTGTCTTTCGCAAGGCGGCGCCCTTTTTGCGCCCGCGCGCCCGGGATAATTCGAAGAACCCGAACTTAACGTTGGACAAATCTCACTGTACCGAACCTGCCGGCTGGCCCAATCTTGATCTAGGCCGGTGCGAGAAAAAGAAAAGGACAACCCTCGTGAACATCGCCACGGATTTCAACACACCCGCCCTGACAACCGAGGCCGCGCGGATCGCAGGCTCGGATCTGCTGCGGACCGGCTCTTTCATCGACGGCGACTGGGTGCCGGGCAAGACCACGTTCGACGTCTTCGACCCGGCCACCCGCGCGCCAATCTGTGCCGTGGCCGATCACGGGGCGGCAGAAGCCGAACGCGCGATCGAGGCGGCGGAAGCTGCCCTTGCCGGATGGCGCGCCACACCGCCTCGCGAGAGGGCCGTGCGGCTGGAAGCCTGGTGCGCGCTGATCGAAGCCCATGCGAATGAGCTGGCCGAAATCCTGACGCTGGAAAACGGCAAACCGCTGGCCGAGGCGCTGGCCGAACTGCGCTATGGCAATTCCTATGTGAAATGGTACGCGGAAGAGGCGCGCCGGATCGAAGGACAGATCCTGCCCTCGCTGATCCCCGACGCGCAAGCCTTCGTCACCCATGAACCCGTCGGCGTGGTGGCCGCGATCACACCCTGGAACTTCCCCTCCGCCATGCTGACCCGCAAGGTCGCACCCGCGCTCGCCGCAGGCTGCACCATCGTCGTAAAACCCGCCGATGAAACGCCGCTTTCGGCGCTTGCACTCGCGGAACTGGCGTCCCGCGCTGGCCTGCCCAAGGGCGTGCTCAATGTGGTGGTGGGCAAGGATGCGCCCGCCATCGGCGATGCGCTGACCGCCAGCAAGGTGGTGCGCAAGATCTCCTTCACCGGCTCGACCCGGGTGGGCAAGCTCCTGCTGGAACAATGTGCCGCGACGGTCAAGAAAGCCTCGATGGAGCTGGGCGGCAACGCGCCCTTCATCGTCTTTGACGACGCCGATTTCGACAAGGCCGTCGCCGGGCTGATGGTGGCGAAGTACCGCAATGCCGGGCAGGTCTGTACCGCGGCTAACCGCGTGCTGGTGCAGCGCGGCATCTACGAACGCTTTGCCCAGGCGCTGGCCCAAAGGGCCGGGGCGCTGAAGATCGGGCACGGGTTGCAGCACTGCGACCTTGGGCCCCTGATCAACACCGCCTCGATGGAAAAGGTCGAGGCGCTGGTGCAAAGCGCACTGAACGATGGCGCCACGCTTCTCTGCGGCGGGGATCGCGCGCCGGGCGCACCCTGCCATTACCTGCCCAGCGTGCTGACCGGCGTGACACCCGAAATGGAGATCTTCCAGACCGAGGTCTTCGGCCCCGTCGCCGCCCTCATCCCGTTTGAGACCGAAGAAGACGCCATC
>JAOXSD010000187.1 GCA_025800205.1 Silicimonas sp.
CCGGCGGTCAGATCGCGGGTCTGGCCGATGGCCGCACAGCCTTCGTGCAGCACATCGAGCGAGGGGAAGGGCAGCCCGTCCGCCGTCGCCTCCCCATTGCCGCCCTGGGTTTGCGCCAGAAGCTGCGCCATGGACATGGGCGCATCCGCCTTGTCCTTGTCGCACCACTCGCGCAGGCCGAGGCTGTCGAACACCCCTTCATATGCTGCCATGCTGTCCCCGCCCTGATCTTATGCCTGCGCCCCGAAAGGCGCAGGCCGTGTCTTGTTTCAGTGGCTTACTTCAAGAGCGGCGCCAGTTTTTCGCGTGCGGCATCGTTCAGCCAGCCGCCCCAGACATCCTTGTAATTGGTCAGGAAATAGACCGCCGCTTCCTCATAGGAGGCGCCTTGCGCTTCCTGCCAGGCCAGCACTTCGTTCATCTGAGCATTGGTGAAGGTGAGGTTCTTCATCAGCTCGGCGACGTCAGGCTCGCGCTCGACAAAGGCGGCTGTCGCCGTGGTCACCACATCGGCGCTGGGATAGGCCGAAAGACCGGGCGTCGCGCAGTCTTCCAGCGCGTTGCAGCTGTGGGTCGTCTCGTCATAGGGCGCGGTCTTCACTTCGACCATGGGGTAGGAGCCCAGCACGCTGGTGGGCGCCCAGTAATAGCCGAACCAGGGTTCTTTCGCCTCATAGGCCGCCGCGATGGAGGTGGCGAGTGTTTCGCCCGAGCCGTGCTGGAACCGTTCGAGGCCCGAGGCTTCGAATTCCGCCGCCTTGAGGTTGTTGAGATTGGTCACGTCACAGCCCCAGCCTGCGGGGCAATCATGGAACCGGCCGCCGACCAGTTCGGGGTTCGCCAGCACGCCTTGGATCGTGGTCAGTTCGGGATGTTTCTCGGCCAGATAATCGGGGATCCACCAGGCCTCGACGCCGCCATCGGACAGCACTTTCGAGAGTTCGACGACCTTGCCCTCGTCTTTCAGCTCGAAATAGACCGGGGTGTAGATGGTCCAGAGCTCTGTCACGATATCGGGCTTGCCGGTTTCGGCCAGCGAGGCAATGGCGGGCACGGTGGTCGTCGGGATCGTCTGCACCGAGCAGCCATAGCCCTGTTCCATCAGGAACTTGGCCACATAGGTCACCACGGCGGACGACGCCCAGTCCATTTCGGAAATCGCCACCTCACCGCAATCGGCCGCAGCCATGCTTGCGCCCGAGGCGCCAAGCGCAAGGGTGGCAGCAAAAGCGAGTTTTTTCATGTTGTGTCTCCCGGTTGGTCGCCCATTCGAGGGGCGCTTCAGCCAGCTTAGGGTCGAACCTGCGCGCATTTCAGCAATTCGCGCCCGGTTTTTTACATCGCTCGCCGTTTGATCTACATTTTTCGCCATGGAAGGCGAGGTTTCAACTTGGCGCGCGATGTTTCGAATAGCAAGGCAGAGAATGGGGTGACGCGGCTGGCCGTG
Organism: Silicimonas sp.; assembly: GCA_025800205.1. Taxonomy (GTDB): domain Bacteria; phylum Pseudomonadota; class Alphaproteobacteria; order Rhodobacterales; family Rhodobacteraceae; genus CALKXV01. The sequence continues at coordinate 1,448 of JAOXSD010000187.1, forward strand.
GTGGTGCTGCCGAATTTCAATCTCTCGGCGACGATGAATTTCATCGATCCGTTCCGCGTGGCCAACTATCTCGACGGCACGCAACATTTCGCCTGGGAGTTCCTGTCCGAAGAGGGCGGCGCGCTCACCGCCAGCAACGGCGCAAGGCTCGACACCCGCCCGCTGGATCAGGCCGCGCCTGCCGATTTCGCCATCATCTCCTCGTCCTGGGAACCCGAGGCCCATATCTCGCCCGCGCTGTGCGGCTTTCTGCGGCAGGCGGCCCTGCGGCAGGCGACGCTCATCGGGCTCGACACCGGCGCTTTCGTGCTGGCCCATGCGGGGCTTCTCTCCGGGCATCGCGCCACGGTGCATTACGAACATATGGATGCCTTTCAGGAGATCTTTCCCGACATCCAACTTTCGGAGACCCTTTGGGAAATCGACCGGGCGCGGATCACCTGCGCGGGCGGGGCGGCGGCCACCGATCTGGCGCTTCATCTTCTGCAGGGGCTGAAGAGCGCCGCCCTGTCCAATGCCGCCGCGCGTTATATCTTTGCGCCGCGGCGTCGTGATCACAACGCGCCTCAGAACCCCGGCGATGCCGAGCCGCTGGGCGCCATCGTGCCCGAGGTTCTGCGCCGCGCCATCCGGGTGATGGAGGCCCATCTGGAGGCCACCCTGAGCATGGGGGAGGTTTGTGATCACATCGGGCTGTCCCATCGCCAGCTGGACCGGCTGTTCAAGCAATATGTGGGCAAACCGCCGGCACTCTATTACCGCGACATCCGGCTTGATCGTGCCCGTGGTCTGGTGACCCAGACCAGCCTGTCGATGGCGGAAATCGCGGTCGCCAGTGGCTTTTCCTCCCAGGTCCACTTCTCCCGCGCCTATCGCCAGCGCTTTGGCCTGCCGCCCAGCCGCGACCGGGTGGAGGGGCGCATTCCTTTCGAATTCCGCGCCTGGCCGATGCATCGGCGGGCGCGCGAGGCGGCGAAAAACGACAAATAGATGGCGTGTGGAGTTCAGCGCTGAAGGGCTTGCGCGGCGCATTTTCGCAGGACAGAGTGATTCCACGAAGGATGCCGCCCATGAATGCGCTGCCCACGCAGGACCAATTCGCCCGGATCAGCCGGGGCTATGACGCGAACCCGTCGCGCTCGCTGTCGCTTCACAAGGATGCCTATGTGAATTCCGAATGGTATCGCGCTGATCTGGAAGGGGTTTTTGCCAAGTCCTGGCAATGGGTCTGCCATGTGGAAAAGCTGCGCGAGCCCGGATCCTTTGTCACCACGATGATCGCCGATCGCTCGATCGCCGTGGTCCGCGACCGCGAAGGCACCCTGCGCGCCTTCTACAATGTCTGCAAACACCGCGCTCACGAGCTTCTTCAAGGCGAAGGCCAGACCTCGCGCATCATGTGCCCCTATCACGCCTGGGTCTACAAGCTCGACGGCCAGCTTGTCCGCGCGCCGCATACCGAGACGCTGGAGGATTTCAACGCGGGCGACATCTGTCTCGACGCGGTGCAGGTCGAGGAATTTTGCGGCTTCATCTACGTCAATCTCGATCCGCAAGCGACTGCTTTATCAATGCAATCTGGTAATCTGGAAACCGAAATCCGTCACTGGGCGCCCGATATCGACCAGCTCACTTTCGGCCATCGTCTGACCTATGACATCAAGTCGAACTGGAAGAATGTCGTCGACAATTTCCTCGAATGCTACCATTGCCCCACGGCGCATAAGGATTTCTGCGATCTGGTCGATATGGACACCTACAAGGTGACCGCCCATGGCATCTATTCCTCCCACATGGCCGATGCCGGTCAGGGCGCGAACACCGCCTATGATGTTTCCAACGCCACCGTGCGCACCCATGCGGTCTGGTGGCTCTGGCCCACCACCTGCCTGATGCGCTATCCCGGCCGGTCTTCGATGATCGTTCTGAACATCATCCCCGCCGGTCCCGACCGCACGCTGGAAACCTACGACTTCTTCCTCGAAACCCCGGAGCCGGATCCGATGGAGCTGGATGCGATCCGCTATCTCGATGAAGTGCTTCAGGTCGAAGACATCAATCTTGTCGAAAGCGTCCAGCGCGGCATGGAAACGCCCGCCTTCAGTCAGGGCCGGATCGTCAATGACCCCGATGGATCGGGCAAATCCGAACATGCGGTGCACCATTTCCACGGGCTCGTGCTTGACGCCTATGCGGGCCTCGCAACGTGATCGATGGGCATGAAAAGCGACTGAGTTATCAACCGCCTCCGGGGTGTCCTTGACCCTGTAATTACAATTTTCAAGGACACCAAGATGACCCACCCCAACATTCTACTGATCATGGCCGACCAACTCGCCCCCCATTGGACGGGCACCTATGGTCACGCCCAGGTGCAGACCCCGAACCTCGATGCGCTTGCGGCCCGTGGCATGCGGTTTGACGCCGCCTATTGCAACTCGCCCCTCTGTGCGCCCTCGCGCGCTTCTTTCATGTCGGGTCAGCAGATCAGCCGCATTGGCGCCTATGACAATGCGGCCGAATTTCCCGCCTCGGTGCCGACCTTTGCCCACTACCTCCAGGGCGCCGGGTACCGCACCTGTCTTGCGGGCAAGATGCATTTCGTTGGCCCCGACCAGAAGCACGGCTTTCAGGACCGGGTGACCACCGACATCTACCCCAGCGATTTCGCCTGGACCCCGGACTGGACCAGCCCGGACCGCATCGACAAATGGTATCACAACATGTCGACGGTGAAGGAAAGCGGCGTCGCGGTGGCCACGTTCCAGACCGATTATGACGACGAGGTGGAATATGCCGCCCGCCGCTGGCTGATCGACCGGGGGCGTGACAAGGCGGGTGGCAAAGGCGCACCGTTCTGCATGGTGGCAAGTTTCATTCATCCCCATGATCCCTATGTCGCTAAACCGGAATTCTGGAATTTATACAGGGATATGGAAGTCGATCTTCCATCGTCTCCTGAGGCGACAGATCCGTTCTCGCGCCGGGTGATGGACGGGATCGAGGCCAGCGGGGTGCCGCTCACGGACGACGAAATTCGCAACGCCCGGCGGGCCTATTTCGCCAATGTCAGCTATTTCGACAGCAAGATCGGCGCGCTGGTGCAGGCGCTCGACGACATCGGGGAATTGGACAACACGCTCGTCATCGTCACCGCCGACCATGGCGACATGCTGGGCGAGCGCGGGCTTTGGTACAAGATGAGTTTTCTTGAGCATTCCGTCCGGGTGCCCTTGGTGATCGCAGGCCCGGGCGTGTCGACCGGAACTTCGGATGCGCCGGTGTCTCTAGTTGATATATTGCCAACATTTCTTAAAGTTGCGGGCGTATCTTCAAGTGAGTGCAGGCCCGGGATCGACGGCACGTCGCTGACCAATCTGATGCGCGGAGACACCGAAGATCGAGAGGTCATCGCCGAATACCTGGCCGAAATGGCAGGCCATCCGGCCTTTATGATCCGGCGCGGCGCCTTCAAATATATCCATTGCGATGGCGACCCGCCGCAGCTTTACAATCTCGAAACCGACCCGGGCGAAGTCACCAACCTGGCGGATGACCCGACCCATGCCGAGACCGCCCGCGCCTTTGCCGAAGAGGTTGCCGCCCGCTGGGACAGCGCGGCCTTGCGCGAGACGGTGATCGGCTCGCAACAGGCGCGCTTTGGCCTCGACCGCGCCATGGCCGCAGGCTCGGGCCAGCATTGGGATTTCAACCCGCCACGGGATGCGTCGAACGAATATGTCCGCAACCACATGGATTGGACGGTGGCCGCCGCCCATTACCGCTATCCCCCGCTGGAGGACTAGATGGCTCAACTGAACGGCAAGGTGGCGCTGGTCACCGGCGGGCGCGGCGGCATTGGCCGCGCGATCGTCGCGCGCTTTCTGAGGGAAGGCGCCACGGTCTATGCAGGCGATCTGGCCGAAGGCGGATCGACGGGGGCGGCGGGCAACGGCGCTTTCCTGCGCCTCGATGTGGCTTCCGAACCGGAGGTGCAGGCTGCCATGGCGCAGATCGAGGGGGAGAGCGGCAAACTTGATATCCTTGTTAATGCCGCCGGCATCGAGATCGAAAAAACCATCGAGGAGACGACGCTCGAGGAATGGAACCGCTCTTTCGCCGTCAATGTCACCGGCACGTTTCTGACTTCGAAATACGCACTGCCTCTGATGCGCACGGCGGCGCAAAACGGCACCAGCGCCAGCCTGATCAACTTTGGCTCCTATGACGGGTTCATCGCCGATCCGGGCCTGGCCGCCTATTGCGCGACGAAGGGCGCGGTCCATGCGCTGACCCGGGCCATGGCCTGCGATCACGGCCCTGAAGGCATCCGCGTCAACGCGATCTGCCCGGGCTATATCGACACGCCGATGCTGCAGAGCTTTTTCACCGGCGAAGGCTCGGGCGGTGGCGGCCAGTCCATCGACCAACTCCAACAGGCGGTGCG
>JAOXSD010000192.1 GCA_025800205.1 Silicimonas sp.
CTTGCGCATCGCCCCGTTCTGGCGGTTCCCCCCGAAACTCCCCGAGATCCTCGCCTGGCTCCCGGGCTTCTTCCTGCCCTGGAACGCCTTCTACGCGCTTTCCGCACTGGCCTATTGGGCCTGGATCATCCCACCCGTCGAGACCATGCAGAGCCTCGCCCCCGGCTGGGCGCTCTGGCTCCTCGCGGTCAACACGATTGCCGTGGCACTCTTCTATGGCGCCTTTGAAGCCCATCTCTACTGGCGCCGCGCGCAAGCCACCCGCTTCAAATACAACCCGGCCTTCCCGGGCGACCGCAAAAGCGCGTTCTTCTGGTTCGGCAATCAGAATCTCGACAATATCGCCCGGACCTTCCTCTTCGGCGTCACCATCTGGACCGCCCTCGAGGTGCTGATGCTCTGGGCCTTCGCCAATGGCTATGTCCCCTGGCTCAGCTTCGCCGAACACCCGCTCTACCTCGCGTTGCTGGCCCTTCTGGTCCCGGTGATCCACCAGACCCATTTCTACGCCATCCACCGGCTGATCCACACCGATTGGCTCTACAAACATGTCCATGTGGTGCACCATAAATCGGTGAACCCTTCGCCTTGGTCCTCGCTCTCGATGCACCCGGTGGAACATCTGCTCTATTTCGCCTCCGTGATCTGGCACCTGATCCTGCCCTCGAACCCGGTGCTCGCCCTCTACCAGCTCCACCAGGCCGGGTTCGGCGCCATTCCCGGCCATGTGGGCTTCGACCGGATCGAGACGGGGGAGGAAAGCAGCCTCTCGGCCCATGCCTATGGCCATTATCTCCATCACAAGCATTTCGAGGTGAATTACGGCGACGGGCTGGTGCCCCTGGACAAGCTCTTTGGCACCTATCACGACGGCTCCGACGCGGCGGCCGAGAAGATGCGCGCCCGGATGAAAGCCCGGCGGGCGGCTCAGCGGTAGGCGAGCAGCCGGTTGCTGCCGGTCTGGACCGGGTCGCCCGCCTGGTTGGTGACCGAAAACCGCAAGGTAAGCTGCGCCTGATCCGGCGCGCGGGCCGGGGCGATCTCTTCAATCTCGAGCCGCGCCGAAAGCCGGTCGCCCGCAATCACCGGGCGGCGAAACCGCCAGTCCCAGCCCATCGAGGCGCGCGCCTTAAATTGCGCGGGCGCCTGGTTCTTCAACCCGTCGATCAGCGAGAGCACCAACAGGCCGTGGGCCACGCGGGCGTCAAAGCCATGGGCGCGGGCGGCGGTGTCGGACATGTGGATTTCAAAGCGGTCGCCGGTGAGGGCGGCGAAGGCATCGATCATCTCTGGCGTCACGGTGACATGGCCGCAATCGACCCAGTCGCCGGGGGCGAGGGAGGCGGCGCCATGGCTGCCGGGAGGAAGCATTCTGCCCATGGCGCCGCCCCGATCTGCGCGTCAGGCCGGGACGGGAGCGTCTTCGCGCAGAAGCCCTGCGTGTTTCAGCTCGGCCCAGAAATCGCCGGGGATCGGGTGGCTGAACCACTCAAGGTTCTTGGTCAGCTGGTCCACCGTGCGGGTGCCCGCGATGAAGCTCGGCACCGCCGGATGGGCGACGACGAATTGCAGCGCGGCGGCGGGCAGGGGGACATTATGGGCGGCGCAGACCTGTTCGATCTTCGCGACCTTTTCCATGATCTCGGCCGGGGCCGGGGCATAATTGTATTTCGCGCCCTCGACCGCGCCGGTGGCCAGAATGCCCGAATTGAAACCGCCGCCCACGACCACAGCCGCGCCGCGCTCTTCGCAAAGCGGCAGGAAGTGATCGAGACTCTCCTGTTCCAGGAGCGTGTAGCGGCCTGCGAGCAGGAAACAGTCGAAATCGCGCTGTTTCAGCGCCTCGTGGCAGACTTCCCATTCGTTGACGCCAACACCGATCGCCTTGACCACGCCTTCGTCGCGCAGTTTTTCCAGCGCCTTCCAGGAGCCGTCCATCGCCTGTTTGAAGACCTCCGGTTGCTCGTCGCCCCGGGTGAAGACGTCGATGTCATGGATGAAGGCGATATCCATGCTTTCCAGGGCCAGCCGTTGCAGGCTGTCCTCGAAGGCGCGCATGGTGCCGTCATAGGTATAGTCGAATTCCATCACGAACCGGCCCGCATTGGTCCAGGGGACGTAGTCGATATCGGCCTTGCGCGCCGGGATCAGCTTGCGCCCGACCTTGGAGGAGAGCACGAAATCGTCGCGCTCTTTCCAGCGCAGGGAATGGCCGGTGCGCAGTTCCGCCAGACCATGACCATACATCGGCGCGGTGTCGTAATAGCGAATGCCCGCATCCCAGGCGGTCTGGATCATCGCGTCCGAGGTGGCATCGTCGATCTCGCGGAAGATATTGCCGATCGGAGCTGTGCCGAAGCTGAAGGCGCTGACCTCCAGATCGACGCGGCCGAATTTGTTCTTTGCTGCGGGGTTCATCTGGCCCTCCCTAAGTAACCAATTAGTTATTTATTCACCCATCGCGCAACTTCCGCAAGGGAAAATATCCTGCCCTTTGGCTTGACCCTGTGGGCCGGGCGCGCCTAAAGTAACCAGACAGTTACAAGCAGGAATCGTCATGTACCTGACCGACACCCATCTGCAAGTGCGCGATATGGCACGGGATTTCGCCAATGGCCGGGTCCGTCCCATGGCCGAGGAGCTGGACCGTGACGCCCGGTTCCCGGCCGAGCTTTATGGCGAAATGGGCGAATTGGGCCTCTTTGGCATCGGCGTGCCCGAAGCCATGGGCGGGCCGGGATTCGATACGCTGACCTATGCGCTGGTGATGGAGGAATTGTCGCGCGGCTATGCTTCGGTCGCTGATCAATGCGGGCTGGTGGAACTGATTTCGACCCTGCTGGTGCGCCACGGCACCGAGGCGCAGCGGGCGAAATGGCTGGGCGATGTGATGGCGTCAAACACCAAGGTCGCCTATTGCATCACCGAACCGGAGGCGGGCACTGATGTGTCTGGCGTCCGCACCACGGCGGTGCGCGCGGGCGATGGCTGGGTGCTCAATGGCGGCAAGATCTGGATCCACAACGCCCCGGTGGCCGATCTGGCCTTCGTGCTGGCGCGCACTGACCCGGAGGCGGGCCGGCGCGGCATGTCGATCTTCGCCGTCGATCTGAACGGGCCGGGCATCGAACGGGGCCCCAAGGAACAGAAAATGGGCCAGCGGGCAAGCCAGGTGGGCGCGCTGACCTTCAATGATGTGCAGCTGCCTGCCGATGCGCTTCTGGGCGAGGAGGGGCGCGGCTTTCACATGATGATGTCGGTGCTCGACAAGGGCCGCGTCGGCATCGCGGCCCTCGCCGTGGGTATCGCCCAGGCGGGGCTGGAGGCGGCGGTGGAGTATGCCCAGCAGCGCAAACAATTCAACCAGCCGATTGCCGAGTTCCAGGGCGTGCAATGGATGCTCGCCGACATGGCCAAGGATATCGAGGCGGCGCGTCTGCTGGTCCATTCGGCGGCGGTGAAAATCGACCGGGGCGAGGATGCGACGCGGGCCTGTTCCATGGCCAAGTGCTTTGCCGGTGACATGGCGGTGAAGGCCACCCAGGACGCAGTGCAGGTCTTCGGCGGCTCGGGCTACATTCGCGGTTTCGAGGTGGAACGGCTCTACCGCGATGCCAAGATCACCCAGATCTATGAGGGCACCAACCAGATCCAGCGCATGATCATTGCCCGCGAATTGCTCAAACACGGGGCGGCGGCATGAGCGGGCTGGCCGCACTCGTCACCGGCTCAAGCCGGGGGATCGGTCTTGGGGCGGCGCTCGCGCTGGCGCGCGAGGGCTTTGCGGTCGCGGTCCATGGCCCTGCCAATGATGACGAGTTGGAGGGCGCCCGCGCGCAACTGGCCGCTCTTGGTGGCAAGGTTGCGAAAGTGGCCTTCGATGTCTCCGACCTTGCCGCCCATGATGCCGCTCTGGCGCAGGTCGAAGCCGAGCTGGGACCGCTGACCACGCTGGTCAACAACGCAGGCGTCGGCGTCCTCAGCCGAGGCGATCCGCTGGAGGTGAGCGAAGACAGCTGGGACCGCTGTCTGGCGGTCAATGCCAAGGGCGCGTTTTTTCTGACCCAGGCCTTTGCCAAGCGCCTGCTGGCCCGCACGCGCAGCGACGTCTTTCATGCGGTGGTCAATGTCACATCGTCCAATGCGGTGGCGGTGGCCGAACCGCGTCTGGAATATGCCGCCTCGAAAGCCGCGGCCGCCATGGCGTCGAAAGGCTGGGCGGTGCGGCTGGGGCGCGAAGGCATTGCGGTCTATGACGTGCAGCCGGGGTTCATCGCCACCGACATGACCGCGCCGGTGATCGCGGATTACGAGGCGCGCGCCAAGGCGGGGCTGACGCTGTTCCCCCGTGTGGGCCAGCCCGAAGACATGGGCGCGATCATCGCGACCCTGGCCTCGGGCAAGCTGCCCTACACCACGGGTCAGACCATTTCGGCCGATGGCGGCCTGCTTGTTCCGAGGTTCTGAGACATGAAAATCGCGCTTCCCGATACCCAGGGGCACCTCTCCGACTACACCCTCACCGGCACGCCGATCGCGGACACGCCCCTTGGGCCCAACCCGGCGCGCGTGGTCTTTTCGGCGGCCCATGTGGTGGCCGATCCTTTCACCCATGCCGATCCCTCGGGCCCGGCGGCGGTGGATTGGGAGGCGACCATGGCCTTCCGGCGCTATCTCGACGGGCTGGGTCTGGGCATTGCCGAGGCGATGGACACCGCCCAGCGGGGCATGGGGCTCGACTGGCCCGGCGCGCTGGAACTGATCCGGCGCACCAAGGCGGAACTCCCGGACGCGCTGGTCTTCAACGGCTGCGGCACGGATCATCTGGCGCCTGAGGATGCGCAATCGCTTGAGGATGTGCGCCGCGCCTATCTGGAGCAGGTCGAGGCGATCCAGAACCTCGGTGGCCGGATCATCCTGATGGCCAGCCGGGCGCTGGCACAGGTGGCACGCGCACCCGAGGATTACCTGAGCGTCTACCGCGACGTGCTGGCGGCCTGCGACCAGCCGGTAATCCTTCACTGGCTGGGCGAGATGTTTGACCCGGCCCTGGCGGGCTATTGGGGCTTTGCCGCGTTCGAGCCCGCGATGGACACCGCCCTGGCGGTGATCGAGGAGAGCGCCGCCAAGGTGGACGGAATCAAGATCTCCCTGCTCGACAAGGACAAAGAGATCGTCATGCGCCGCCGTCTGCCAGATGGCGTGAAGATGTATACCGGCGACGATTTCAACTATCCCGAACTGATCGCGGGCGACGATCAGGGCTATTCCCACGCGCTTCTGGGCATTTTCGATCCATTGGCCGCTGCCGTCGGTCAGGCGGTCGGCCAACTCGGCGCGGGCGATGCGGCGGGGTTCCGCGCCACGCTCGATCCCACCGTGCCGCTGGCGCGCCATATCTTCCGCGCGCCCACGCAATACTACAAGACCGGGGTGGTCTTCCTCGCCTGGCTCAACGGCCATCAGGATCATTTCGTGATGCTGGGGGGCGCGCAGGCGATGCGGCCCTTGCCCTATTTCACCGAATGTTTCCGCATGGCCGATGCCGCCGGGCTGTTGCGCGATCCCGATAGGGCCGTCGCCCGGATGAAACACCTTCTGGGGCTCTATGGCGTTGCGTGATTTTTCCCACGACGTCTCGGCGCTGGCGCTGAACACCGCCACTCTGGGCCACAACATCGAGGACCATGGGGCGGGTTGGCCGGTGGAAAAGGTGATCGACGCCTGTGCGGCGCGCGGGTTGGGCGGCATCACCTTCTGGCGCCGCGAGATCGGCACAAGGGCGGTCGAGATCGGGGATCGGGTCCGTGGTGCCGGGATGGAAGTCGTGGGCCTCTGCCGCACGCCGTATCTGACCGGCGCGGAAGCCCCCGCGACCCTGGATGAGGCCCGCGCCTCGGTCGAGATGGCCGCCGCCCTCGGCGCGCCGGTGCTCACCATCGTGACAGGCGGCACCGAGCCCGGGACCAAGGGCGTCGCGGAAAGCCAGAAACGGCTGGCCGAGCGCGCCGCCACCCTCGCCGAATTCGCTGCCCCTTTGGGCGTGAAACTGGCGCTGGAGCCTCTGAACCCGATGTTCGGCGGCAACCGGACCTGTCTTTTCACCGTCTCGGACGCACTTGCCATCTGCGAGACGGTCGGCGCCGACAACCTTGGTGTTGCGGTCGATGTCTATCACGTCTGGTGGGACACCGGGCTCGCCACAGCTCTCGACACTGCCGGGGGCCGGATCTTCGGCTACCATCTCTGCGACTGGCTCGAAAACACGACCCATATGCTGCTGGACCGGGGCATGATGGGCGATGGCGTGGCCGATCTGAAGGCGATCCGCGCCGCGGTGGAGGGCGCGGGCTATCAAGGGGCCTGCGAAGTCGAGGTCTTTTCGGCTCGCGACTGGTGGCAGCGCGACCCGGGCGAGGTGCTTGATGTGATGGTCGAACGGTTCCGCACATGTTGTTGAGGCTCGCCAAGGGGCGCAAACTGCGGTTTACCTAAGGGCAGGGAGGGGTGCCATGGGGAGAGCATATGATTACGTGATCGTCGGCGGCGGTTCGGCGGGCTGCGTGCTGGCCGCGCGGCTTTCGGAAGATCCGGATGTCTCGGTCTGTCTCTTGGAAGCGGGCGGTGGCGACCGGCATCCCTATTACCACATGCCGGCGGGATTTGCGAAAATGACCAAGGGGCTCGGCTCCTGGGGCTTTTCCACCGTGCCGCAGAAACACATGAAGGACCGGGTTCTGGTCTATACCCAGGCCAAGGTGATCGGCGGCGGTTCCTCGGTGAATGCCATGGTCTACACCCGGGGCAATGCGCTCGATTACGACGAATGGCGGCAATTGGGCTGCGACGGCTGGTCCTACGAAGACGTGCTGCCCTATTTCCGCAAATCCGAACGAAACGACACCCATGACAACGGCTATCACGGGCAGGGCGGGCGCCTGGGTGTATCGCAACCCCGCGCGTCCCTGCCGATCTGTGAAGCCTTCTTCGACGGCGCCGCCAGCCTCGGCATTCCGCGCAACCCGGACCTCACCGGCGAGAGCCAGGACGGCGTCGGTTTCTATCAGGTGACCCAATGGAACGGGCGCCGGTCGTCGGCCTCCATCGCCTTTCTGAAACCCGCCCTCAAACGCCCCAATCTGGAGCTGCGTTTGAACGCCCGGGTGCTGCGAATTCAGTTGGAGAAGGGCCGCGCCACCGGCGTCGTGCTGGCGGTTCCGGGCGGGGAAGAGGTGATTGAAGCCACCAGCGAGGTCATTGCCTCATCGGGCGCCATCGGCACGCCGAAGCTCCTGATGCTGTCGGGCATCGGCCCTGCGGACCACCTGCGCGACCACGGGATCGCGGTCGCGCTCGACCAGCCCGGCGTCGGGTCCGACCTGCAGGATCACCTCGATCTTTCGGTCATCGCGGAATGCACCGGCGACCATACCTATGACAAATACGCCAGCCCTTTCTGGGCGACGCTTGCCGGCCTTCGCTACCTGGCGACCCGGCGCGGCCCCGTCGCCTCCAGCCTCTTTGAAACCGGCGGCTTCTGGTATGTGGAGGAGGGCGCCCGCTCCCCCGACATCCAGTTCCACATGGGGCTCGGCTCGGGCATCGAAGCGGGCATCGCCAAGATCAAGAGCGGTGTG
>JAOXSD010000212.1 GCA_025800205.1 Silicimonas sp.
CGCAAGGCCCAGTGTGATCGCAATGATGGCCAGGGCAAAGACACCGCCGCCCAGCCACCCGATCAGCACCGCTTTGATCCAGTGAACCTCCAGAAGCAGAGCCGCGCATGTGAGGCTGTAAAAGCCGATCAGATTGAGGAAGATGATCTGGAAGACATTGAAGATCGGCGCGTCGCCTTCAGCAAGGAAAGCGGTCGGGGCGGTGGCGGGTGTGGCGGTCATCTGGGTCATGGGACACGTCTCAACTGGATAATGCGTTACGATGGGGACCTTTCTGATCCGGGCGTTGGCCGCCCCGAGCTTTCTTGCTGTAACACTGGTATACATCTGCATACCGATTTCTCGCCCGCGCTGAATGATAGGGCCCGGCCCCCGACGGATAGGGCGCTATACCTTGGGATAGGCCGACCTGTGACATCGGCGGCACGTCCGGGGATCTTGCGGCTCGATGCGCCTGGGGCGATACCGGCCACAGCTGTTCCGAGCCGCAAAGAGAGCCCCATGCCCGACTTCATCAACACCCTTGACCGTGACGGGCTTGAGGCCCACGGGATCACCGGCTGGTCCTACGGATTTTTCGATCAGGTCCGGTTTTCCGAAATCGACGCCCTGGCCCATGTGAACAACGTGGTCTATCTGCAATGGTTCGAAACCGCGCGGGTGCGCTATATTCAGGCCTTCGGGATGACCGCCTACGGGCCGGAAGATCCGCAGATCGTGGTGCGGCATCAGACGGCGGATTATCTGGCGCCGATGTACATGGAAGAGATCTATGTGATCGCGGCGCGGACCCGGCTGCTGAAAGCAACCAGTCTGATCATGGAATATGGTGTCTTTCGCGAAGGCGAAATGGTGGCCAAGGGCGATGCGGTCTGCATCAGCCTGGAACAGGATGGCAAGACCCGGCGCGCCCATTACCCGGCAGCCGTAGAAAAGATCCTCGAGATCGACGCGCCGGAGCAGGCCTGACACCATTGTCGGGAACGATCCGGCGCATCCTCAGGGCGCCTGCGGACCATCCCACCGGGGGCCGGTCCGGGAAGATCTATTTCCAGTCTTCGACGCCGTATTTTTTCAGGATCCGCGCAATCTCTCCGGAGGCCCGCAATTCGGCAAAGATCCGATCAAATTCCTCAACCCGCGTCGCGGTCTTGGGATTTTCCGGTGAGAAGCCCATGACAATGGGAATTTCCTGCATGCACCCGACCGATTTGAACCTGTCGCGCAGACCGTCCTTTTCGAAGAAATGAAGCGCGACATCATGGTCCTGGATGAACGCATCCACCCGACCGCTGTCCACAAGCGCCGTCAGCCGTTCCATCAGGCCGAATTCATTCCCCGTGATGGCGATGAACTGATCCCTGTGGTCCGGGATGTAACTGTCCACTTCGCCGTAATTGTACCCGTCGACAATGGCAAAACTCCGCCCCGCAAGGCTTTCCAGACCGGCCCAGCTCCACTCCGAATCGGTGGTGGTGAAGAAGCAGTTCCGGCTGATGCCGATGGGTTCGCGCGGAAAGACCAAATTGGGGGCTTCCTGGGCGTAAAGCCCGACAATGGCATCGTAGGTTCCCTTCTCGGTTTCGGAGATCTGGCGCAGGAAAGGCAGCGCCGTGAAACTGAGATCATACCCGATTTCGCCCATGATCCGGGTCACGATTTCAACGCTGTATCCGGGGCGTTCAGGGTGAATCGTCCCCTCCCACTGGAAAATATAGGGCGGCCAATCGCCGGTGGTGAGGTTGAGCGATCGGGTTTCGGACGCGACCTGCGTGCCGGTGAGCGCGAGCAAGAGCGCCGAAATGGATTTCAGGACGTTCATCGTAAGGCCTCATTGGTAAGGACATCGATGAGGTGGTTCTAAAGCCGGTTCGTTACCAAAGGGATAAAAGCCCCCGGATTCAGCGGGGAAAACCTTAACGCCAGTCTCTACCCGCCGTATTTCCGGATGAACCCCACCAGCCCGGCTGTGGAGCCGTCCTTGCCGTCGGTGCTTTCCGCGCCCGCCACGATGGGTTCCAGCGCCTTGGCCAGCACCTTGCCCAGTTCCACGCCCCATTGGTCGTAGGAATTGATGCCCAGCATCACCCCTTCGACGAAAACCCGGTGTTCATAGAGCGCGATGATCTGGCCAAGCACGAATGGCGTCAGTTTGGCATAGATCAGCGTGGTCGAGGGGCGGTTGCCCGGAAAGACCCGGTGCCGGGCCTGACGTTCGAGTTCCGCGCCGTCGAAACTGTCGCGGATCAGGTCGCGGGCCTCATCCAGCGTACGACCGCGCATCAAGGCTTCCGATTGCGCCAGACAATTGGCGATCAGCAAACGATGTTGATGGGCCAGGGCCTCTTCATGGCCGGTCGCCCCCACCATGAATTCGCAGGGCACCACCCGGCTACCCTGATGGATCAGCTGATAGAACGCGTGCTGGCCATTGGTGCCCGGCTCCCCCCAGACAATCGGGCCGGTGTGGCAGGCCGCATCGCTGCCGTCCATGGCGACGGATTTGCCGTTGCTCTCCATTTCCAGCTGCTGGAGATAGGCCGGCAGACGGGCCAGCCGCTGCTCGTAGGGCAAGACGGCGCGGGAGCCATAGCCGAGGCCCTGATTGTGCCAGATGCCGGTGAGCGCAAGCATCACGGGCATGTTGTCGAGCGGGGCGGCAGCGCGGAAATGGCGGTCCATGGCCTCACCACCTGCAAGAAAGGCACGGAAGGCGTCCGGGCCGATGGCGAGCATCAGCGACAGGCCAATGGGCCCCCAGAGCGAATAGCGCCCGCCGACCCAGTCTTCGAAGCCGAAAACGCGAGAGGGATCAATGCCATAGGCGGCGGTCTTCTCGGTGGCCGAGGAGAGCGCGGCAAAATGGGCGCCGGTGTTGTCGGCGCCCACGCCTTCGGCGAGCCAGGCCCGCGCGGTGTCGGCATTGCTCATGGTCTCGATCGTGGTGAAGGTCTTGGAGGCGACAATCACCAGGGTGGTGGCCGGGTCGAGTGGCAACAGCAGATCGTTGATATGGGCGCCGTCCACATTGGAGACGAAATGGCAGCGCGGCCCGTCATGGTAGGGCGCAAGCGCGAGCGTCGCCATAGCCGGACCCAGATCGGAGCCGCCGATGCCAATATTGACCACATCGGTGACCGCCCCGCCGGTGACGGTGATCCGACCTGCCCGCAGATCGGTGGCGAAGCGTTCCATACGCGCCAGCGTGTCCAGCACGCCCGGCATGACGTTTTCGCCCGTCCCCTCGACCGGGGTGCCGGAGAGATTGCGCAGCGCCGTGTGCAGGACGGCGCGGCCTTCGGTTTCATTGATGGTGGCACCGGCGAACATGGCATCGCGGCGGGCGGGCACGTCGGCGGCTTCATAAAGCGACACCAGCAGATCGCGCCCCTCGGCATCCATGGCGGTCTTGGAATAGTCAAACAGGAGATCGCCCGCCTCGACCGAAAATTCCGCCGCCCGTCCGGGATCATCGAAACGGTCCAGAATGGGGGTTTTTGCCGCGTTTTCCGCAGCTTCACGCAATGCGTTCCAGGTCATTCAAATATCCTCAGTCACCAATATCCCGCCAGCGGCGGCCTTCGGAATGGAGCAGGATCGCGGCCTCTTCCGGCCCGGCGCTGCCCACCTCATAGCTGAGCGGCCGGTCTTCCTGTTCGGTCCAGCCGTTAATGATCGGATCGGTCCAGGCCCAGGCCGCTTCCACCTCGTCGCCGCGCATGAACAGGGTCTGATCGCCCCGGATCACATCCATGATCAGCCGTTCATAGGCGTCGGGCGCTTCCTCGGACGAGCGCCCCAGCGCCTCGGCAAAGGTCATGTCGAGCGGCACATCCATCAGCCGCATACCGCCCGGCCCCGGCTCCTTGATGGTGACGAAAAGATCCATGCCTTCATTGGGTTGCAGGCGAATGGTCAGAATATTGTGGTTCTGGCCCAGGGGCTGGCCAAAGATCGAATGGGGCGCATCCTTGAACACCACGGCAATTTCGGAATGGCGCGCCTTCATGCGCTTGCCGGTGCGCAGATAGAACGGCACGCCCGCCCATCGCCAGTTCGACAGATGCAGGCGCAGGGCGATGAAGCTTTCGGTGCGGCTGTCCGGGTCTTCGACCTGATCGCGATAAGAGCCCCCCGGCGCCTTCGAGACATACTGCCCGCGCACGATGTCTTCGACGGCGACCGGATCAAGGGCGCGGATCACTTTCAGTTTCTCGTCGCGCACCGCATCGGGGTCGAACCGCGCGGGCGGTTCCATGGCGATGAGGCACAGAAGCTGCATCAGGTGGTTCTGCACCATGTCCCGCATGGCACCCGACTTGTCGTAATAGGCGCCCCGCCCGTCGACGCCCACGGTTTCGGCCACGGTGATCTGCACATGATCAACGAATTGCGAATTCCACAAGGGCTCGAACAGCATGTTGGCAAAGCGCACCGCCATCAGGTTCTGGACGGTCTCCTTGCCCAGATAATGGTCGATCCGGTAGATCTGGCCTTCCTCGAAAT
>JAOXSD010000225.1 GCA_025800205.1 Silicimonas sp.
CCGCCGTCTGGGTGGCGGTCAGATCGGCGCAGAAGGCCTCAACCAGTTTTAAACGTCGATATCTCGATAACCCGTTCTTCTTGTTCATAGAAACAGCCTTGCCTAGACATATTGCTAGTCAAGAGCCTTTTCAAATACGCAAATCGGAGCGGCGGCCTTTGGCCTCGCTCCACGCCACGTGACGGATGTTCTTTCGGCTGACATAAAGCCAACAGGCAACCCAATGCGTGTTTCAAAACACGAACAGCGTGTTTTGCCCGTTCCGGCGCAGGGTGGAGCGTTCCAGTTTGCGCCCATGACGAATGTCAGGGAGAGTGAAACAATGACCGCGCCAATCATCAAAGCGACGTCACGCGACGATATTGCAGGGCTTCAGACCGTGCTGGATGGGACAGGACTTTTTCCCGGTGAGATGTTGCCGGACATGCTGGCGCCTGCCTTGGCGGGGCAGACGGAGGCCTTCTGGCTGACCTGCCAGATCGACGGAGAGGCCGTGGGTCTGTGCTACACGGAACCCGAGGACCTCACCGACGGGACCTGGAACATGCGCGCGCTTGCCGTGCGTCCGGATCTGCACGGCAAACGGCTTGGGGCGGCCCTGGTGCGTGCAGCCGAACAGCACCTGAAAGACATGGGACAGCGCATCCTGATCGTGGACACCTCTGGCACGGAGGAATTCGCAAGGACGCGGAGATTCTATGCCCAGAACGGCTATGAAGAAGAGGCGCGGGTCCGCGACTACTGGGCCGATGGCGATGACAAGGTGATCTTCCGCAAGGCGCTTTGACACCTCCCTCCGTGCCATGCTTCTGGTGCGGGCATCCTGTGGCTGCGCTTGGCGGATGGGCCGCGTTCAGGCCAGAAGATCGGCCCAGGCGGTCCGGGCTTCGGGCGCGAAGATATTGATATGGCCGAGTGTCCGGGCGCCATAGTCCGAAGGGCGGAGCGTCACCTGTGACACCTCGGCGCCGCGATAGAAATCGGCCAGTCGCGCGACCACCGGAGGCGGGACCATGTGGTCGTCTTCCATGGCGACGAGTTTCAGGGGCGCTTTCATCCCGGTCCAGTCCGGTTCGGGCAGCGTATTGCCGATGTCGCGGGCGAAGAACGTCCGCGAGGTGCACCAGCGGCGCCATTGCCAGAAGACCCCACGGGGCAGATCGGGGCTGAAGCCCAAGGCCCGGCCGGGCATGTAGCCCAGCGCGGCCGTGGCCAGCGCCATCGGCCCGTGCCAGAAGCCGAGCACCACGCCGCGATAGGGCCAGGGGTGATCACGTGTGTGGATCGGGCCGCTGCCCACGGCAATCATCCGCTCGATCCGGTGAAGATCCCGTTGGAACGAGACGCAGAGCGCGCCCAGCGAATGGCCGATGATCCAGACCGGCAGATCCGGGCTGCGCGCCGCGACGAAGTCGCGGGCCGCCTGAGCATCGCGCACGCCCCAATCGGCCATGGTGGCCTTCGATTGTCTGGCGGGCCCGTGGGCCGAGGCACCGAAATCGCGGTAATCATAGGTCAGGACCAATGCGCGCAGATGGGCGGCGGCCCAGGCGGCGAAATGGCGGTAGAACCGCGCGGGCACACCGGTGGCACCATTGAGGATCACCACCCGGCCGGGCGCCGTTTCGGGATGAAAAAGTGTGCCCGACAGGCGATGGTCCCCCGAGGGGAAGGTGACCGTTTCGGTCCGGGGATCGGTGATCGGATCTGTGTCGAGCGCCATGGCGCCATCTATGACAGAGATGCGGGCCGGGCGGGAAGCCGGACCCGACGTCACCCTGACGTCAGGCCCCGCCGCTGGCGATGACGAATTCGCCCGGGATCTCGTAACCCTCCCCCGCGCGCCACGGGGCAACGGAGGCGAGGAATTCCGTTTCGACCGCCTCCCGCGTTTCGGCATCGAACCGTTTGGCGGCCATGGCAACCGGACCGCCATCAATCATGGCGGAGAGCAGTTGCGCGCGGCTTTCGAACCGCAGGGGGCGCGACAGGCGCTCGGTCGCGATGTCGCCGAACCCGGCCCGGTCCATGTCGTGGTGCAGCGCATCCGGGGCGCCGAGCCCGAAGAACATCGGGCAGACCTCGGAGTGCACGCGGGCATCGACAATGGGAAAGAGATCGGCCCAGCCGCAATTGCGCCGTGCGCCCCAGACCGCCACGGCGACCCGCCCGCCGGGCTTCAGCACGCGGTGCAGTTCCTTCAGCGCGACCAGGGGATCGGGCACATACATCAGGCCGAGGGCACAGAGCGCCCGGTCGAATGTGGCGTCCGGCAGCCCCAGCGCTTCGCAATTCATCCGCTCGAAGCGGATGTTGGCAAGGCCGTGTGCTGCAGCGGCGGCCGCCCCGCGCGTGACCATTTCGGCGGAAAGATCGGTCGCGAGGACCTTGCCGCCGGGGGCCACCGCCCGGGCAGCCGGGAAAGTGGCGAGCCCCGATCCGGCGGCGGTTTCGATCACGCTCTGACCCGGATGGAGATCGCAGGCGGCCAGAACCGCGGCCTGCGGTTCGGCCAGGTTCGCGCGCCAACCATCGTCGTAGTGGGCGGCGGCGGCATCCCAGCCATAGCGCTGCACGCGCAGTTGCAACCGGGCGTCCATCTCAGGCCACCGCAGTGATCTTGGTCTCGGTCTTGACCGATTGCGCCCCGCGCAGGGCCAGGAACCAGGGATCGCGGCTCAGGGCCTTGTCCACCAGCGCGGTCAGGGCGCCGGGCGCCTCTGCGCTTTCGATCCCGATGGCCAGCCGGGTTTCGAGGGGCGCGGCGCTGGCCTCCCCGAGCCCGTACATGGCGCCGTTGTCGAAATCGGTTTCCACCTCGACGGTGACACTTTCAAGGGTCAGACCCTCGAGGATGGCGGTCTGCTTGATGCCGATGGCGACGCAGCCTGCGAGCCCGGCGCGGGCATAGAAGCCGGGTGTCGGCGCCGCCTCGTCCCCGCCCATCACCTGCGGCATGTCCATATTGGCCGTTTCACCATCCTGGACATAGGCGCAGGCCAGCCCCTCTTCGAGGCGGCAGCGGCCTGCAGCGGTGCTTTTCGCCGCCTCGGGCCGTTTCCGAAAAACCTCGATCACACGCTGAATGGCGTCTTTTGCCGATTGAGACTCCGTCATCTGCCTTCCCCCCAATTTTGCAAAATTGCCTGCCGAGTGTAGCCGAAAACCGGGCTTTTGGGAAAATCGGGGCGCGCAACGGAAAAGAGGCCGCCAGGGCGGCCTCTCCATCTCTCTCTCCCGATGCCATTGCATCAGGTGCCTGTCGTGATCAGGCCGCCGCCTCGCGGGCCGGGGCTTCCGCTTGCAGGCTGTCCTCGTCCCCCGGGGGTGTCTCCGTCTCGCCGATGCGGAAGGCCGAAACCTCGGAGCGCAGGGATTGCGCTTCGCTGTCAAGGAGTTGGACGGCGGCGTTCGCCTCTTCCAGCATGGCGGCCGTCTGCTGCGTGGTCCGGTCCAGCTCGGCGGTGGAGGAGGAGACCTCACCCACATTCTGCTTGGTCTCCTGGAACGAGCCCGCGATCTGCTGGATCTGGCCTTCGACATTGGCCAGATCCTGGGCGATCGCGGTCAGAGCGCCGGCGGTCTGGTCGACCATGGTGACGCCGCGGGTCACACTTTGGGTGGTGTCCTCGATCAATTGGGTGATCTCGCGGCTCGACTCGGCGGTCCGCTGGGCCAGTGCCCGCACCTCGGAGGCCACGACCGCAAAGCCGCGACCGGCCTCCCCTGCCCGCGCCGCCTCGACGCCCGCGTTGAGGGCGAGAAGGTTGGTCTGAAAGGCAATGTCGTCGATGACGCTGAGGATCTGGGAGATCCCTTCCGAGGTGGTCTGCACCTCCTGCATCGCCTCCATCGTGCTTTGGGCGATGGCCGATCCTTCACCGGCCTTGCGCGACACGTCGGTGACGCTTTCGGTGGCCGATTGGGCGGCTTCGGCGGCGGTGCCGATGGCCTTGGAGATATCGTCGATCGAGCTGGCCGCCTGCTGCAAGGTGGCCGCATTGCGTTCCGACCGCCCGGCCAACTCGCCGGTGGTGGTCGAAATCTCATTGGCCGAAGACGACACGGTGTCGGCGGATTCGACCACCTGGGCAATCGTGTTGGCCATGGTGCGGGTCGCGTCCGACATCACCTCCGCGATGTCCGAGAAGACGCCTTCGAAATGGCCATCCATCCGGTAGGTCAGATCGCCCTGCGCCAGGCTGTCGAGCCCGTGGCGGATCTCATCAAGGCTGGCCTCGACCACCTCCGCGATCCGGTTGATGCCCTGGGACATCTCGGCCAGGGTGCCATCCTTGCCGTCAAGCGCCAGACGCTGGCTGAAATCACCGGTGGCGCAGGCGGCCACCACCTGGGCGATCTCGGCGGCGATCGCCTCCGACCGGCGCTGGGCTTCGCGGGCCTCTTCGGCCTCGGCCTCCGCCCGTTGCTGCTCTGCCTGGCGGGCGCGTTCTTCCTCGGCCCGCGCGTCTTCCTCGGCCTTGCGCTTGGCTTCAAGTTCTTCGGCTTCGCGCGCCTTGGCCTGGTCGACGCTGTCCTTGAAGAAATTGATCGACCAGACAATGCGGCCCAGTTCGGTCGGGCTGTCTTCGGGCAGGGTCACGCCGGGCTCGCCCCGGGCCAGCTTGTCGCTGGCATCCGAAATGCGTCGCACGGCTTTCAGGGTTTGCTTGACGCAATATCGCGTCAGCAGGAAAGCAAAGGAAAAGGAGATGACGAGTGCGACGGAGGTGAGCGTCATGACGCGCACCGCATCCACCGCATGGGCATGGGCCAGGGTTTCCAGCCGAGAGATCAGTTCATCCTCGATCCGCTTGAATGCCTCGATCCGTTCGGTGGTGGCGCCGAAGAAATCCTGCGCCGTGACCCCTTGCAGATCGCCACTGGTGACCGCGGCAAAGGCGATCTCGCGATAGCCCGCCAAGGCCTTGGTGCCATCCAGCTTCGCGACATCGTCAAAGAGCGCCTGATCCTCCGGGCTGGCCAGTTCGCGGAAATTGTAGAGCCCCACCTCCTGACGGGTGATCAGGTCACGCAGGCGAATCGCCCGGTTGAAATCGAATGAACCGGAGGCAAAGCCACCGGAGCCGATGGCCCGTTCAATCCCGGCGAATTCCTTGGCCGAGAGGAATGCGACCAGCGACAGAACGCTTTTCAGCACATCCTTGTCCGAGCCGATGGCCCCGATCACGGTAATGGCATGCAACATGTCGGCATTGTGCTTGGTGTAATGGCCCAGCGCCTCGCCCACCGGAATGGCGAGCCCGTCGACCTGGGCCCGGTGAATCGCCCGCTGCCCCAGCACCGCCTGCACCCGGTTCAGGGTGTCGTACAATTCCGTCCCTTCCTCGAGTGTCTTGGCCTCGATGGAGGCCAGGAGCGCCTTGGAGGCCTGATCCGTCTTGGTGCGCTGGGCGCGCAATTCCTCGCCGAAACTGGCGCCGCCCGTAGAGAGATAGACGCTGGTGGCGCCACGCTCTTTCTGCTGTTCATGGATCAATGCCCCCAGATCGCGCACCACCATGACCTTTTCGTCAAGCGAACGGGATTCGGAAAAAACGCGAATCTCGACGACAAAGACACCCACGGTCATGGCCGTCGCGATCAGAAGCGGGAGCGACACCGACGCGAGCATCCCATTGCGCAATCGCGCATTCATCCACCGGGT
>JAOXSD010000228.1 GCA_025800205.1 Silicimonas sp.
CGGGATGGGAAAACCCCTCGGTCGCATGGCGCAGCCGCGCCAGCATCCGACCGATCTGCACCCGTTCCGCGGCATTCGATGTGGTTTCGCAAAGCGGCGTGCCCTCAAGATAGGTCAGCAGGCGGACAATGCGCACCACCCCGTCGAAATCTTCGGAAAAAAGCGCCCGCCCCCGGCTGTCAGGCACATTGCGCGGCACCGGCAGCGACGGGTCGCGCGCCGCCACGTGATCGAGGAGAGCCGATTGGAATTCGACCTCTGTCCAGGGCTCGTCGGGATTGGCGATCTTGAGCACGAAGCGCGCGCCATCGTCACGGGTCACGCGAAACGTGTCGTCCTTCTCGGTCTCGAACCGTTTCAGCGCGCCGCCGAACCCGTAGTGCGTCCGCAACAGCACCCGCGCGCGGTCTTCCGACACCGGCACATAGGCCCCGGCCAGCCCGCCCTCCCGCGCCACATCCATTGCGCCTGCCGTCATGATTGCGCCCGGGCCTCGGCCAGAAGACACAGAATCTCATACATGACCGTCGCCCCTGTCATCGCGGTCAGCCCCGCGTGATCGAAGGGCGGCGACACTTCGACCATATCGGCGCCAACGTAGTTCAGCCCCCGGAACCCGCGCAGCAATTCCATCGCCTCCGAGGTGGTCAGCCCGGCAATCTCGGGCGTGCCGGTGCCGGGCGCAAAGGCGGGGTCGATGCTGTCGATGTCGAACGTCAGATAGACCGGACCGTCACCGAGAACGGCACGCGCCTCCTCGACAATGGCGGCAACCCCGCGCGCCTTGACCTCTTCGACGAACATCACCCGCATGCCGGCAGCCTCGGAATAATCCCAGCCCTCCGAGACATTCTGCGCCCCGCGAATACCGATCTGCACCGTCTTTTTCGGATCGATCAGCCCCTCTTCATGGGCTCGGCGAAAGGGCGCCCCATGGTTGAACTTCGAGCCCTGAAAGCTGTCCCAGGTGTCCGTGTGGGCATCGATGTGAAGAAGCGCCACCGGCTCTTTCGCCAGCGCCCGCAGAATGGGCAGGCTCACCGAATGGTCGCCACCGCAGCCCAGCGGCATCACCCCATGGGCCACCAGCTGGGCCACGAAGGCCTGGATGTTATCGTGGCTTTTCTCGATGTCGAAGACCGCGTCGAACCGCACATCCCCCACATCGGCCACCCGCGCCAGCGCGTAGGGGTTGATCCGCGTCGCATGGTTGATCGCGCGCATCAGGCTCGACTGGTTGCGCACTTCGCGCGGGCCGTGGCGCGCACCGGGTCGGTTGGTCAGCGCCCCGTCATAGGGAATGCCGAACAATCCGATGTCGAGATCCGCCAGCGTCGTTGCCAGCGGCGCACGCATGAACGTCGCCAGTTCGGCATAGCGGGGGGCAAACATGTCAGGGGTGGCGGGCGAGGGGAAATCTGTCACGCGGTTGAACCTTTCTTGGCAGTCTTCACCATCAATCCCGGTTGATTACCGCCAAACAATACGGAATAACTTATCGAAACATCGATCATCATAGACGCTTTCCATGCTCACCGCCCTCTCCAACCCCGATCTGCACCTGCTCCGCGTTTTCATGACCGTCACCGAGGCCGGCGGCTTTTCCCGTGCGCAATTGGCGCTCAACGTCAGCCAATCCACCATCAGCACCCAGATGATCGACCTTGAAACCCGGTTGGGCATGCGGCTGTGCAGACGCGGGCGCGCGGGGTTTGCCCTGACCGAGGAAGGCCACGAGATCTATCGTCTGGCCACCGAGCTTTTCCGCGATTGCGACCGGTTCACCAGCCGGTTGAACAGCCTGCGCGGCGAGGTTTCCGGCGAATTGCGCATCGGGCTGGCCGATGCGCTGCTGGGCAACCCCAGCTTTTCCTATGACCGGATCCTGCTGGAGATGCGCGAGCGGATGCCGACCGTGTCGATCTATCTGCGCGTGATGGAGCCCCTGGAGATCGAGCGTCTGGTTCTGGAGGACAAGCTGCACCTTGGGGTGCACACCTTTCCCAACCACGCACCCGGCCTGCGCTACCTGCCGCTCTTTGTCGAACAACAGGAGCTCTATTGCGGCGAAGGACACCCGTTCTTCGACCGCTCCCCCGAACCCGAACGCGCCGAGATCGAAGCCGCGGAATATGCCGCACGCTCCTATTACGGCGGCAGTCTCGACACCGGTGCCTTTCGCGCCGGCCGGGGCCCGATCCGCAGCGACAACATGGAAGGGATCGCCGCGGCGATCCTTTCGGGCCGGGTGCTGGGGCACCTGCCCAAGCAGGTGGCGCGCCCCTATCTGGACACAGGCAAGCTGCGGCCGCTGACATCAGAGAATTACGGCTACGAAACCACCTTCGAGGCCGTGCTGCCCGCAGGCGCGCGCCTGTCGCGGGCGCAACAGATCCTCGAAGAAGTGCTGGTGACCTTTTTCGGCTGAGGCCGCCAAAGCGGCTTCAGATGATCGCCAGATTTCCGGTGGTGGCTGCGACGGCAAAGACCAGCGCATTGGCCACCCCATGGGCGACGATGGCATCAACCACATTGCCGCGCCGCGCTATAACCCAGGAGAAGGCCAGCCCGGCGACGAAAGCCTCGGCCCAGCGATCATGGAGTGCCGCAAAGAGTGCAGCGGTCGCGCAGGCTGCAAAGATCCGCCAGCCCAGACCGGTGCCCAGCCGGAACCGGGTTTCCAGATAGTCGCGGAAGAACAATTCCTCGATCACCGGCACGAAGACGATGGTGCCCAGGCCACGCAGCACGAACCAGATGATCAGAAGCGATCCGGTGAGCGCGCCATAGGGGGCTGCGTCCGACGGCTCCACCGGGATCAGCACCCACATCAGCCCGATGGCTGCGCCGACGGCAACCGCGACCGGGTCGAGCCGCCAGGCGAACCGGCGGTAGAGGCCACAGAACAGCGCCAGAATGCCCCCCATCAGCATCACCCGGATCGGGTAGACCACGCCCGGCGTGTTCACCAATGCCGAGGCCGGCAGGGCGCTGAGCATGAAAACCGCGAAAGGCAGGATGCGGGCCACCACGGGATCCTGAAGGAAGGGCACGCTGGGGCTCGGGGCGCCGACGGGCGCTGAAACGGCCGTCTTCTGCAAGGCGGGCACGGTTTCCGCAAGCCCGATGATGCCAAGCGACACCAGGGTGAACATCAGCCAGCCCGCATGGCTGTGAAACCCGCCCACCGCCAGCTCCGGACTTTCTTCGAGCCCGATGATCAACAGGGCCGAAATCCGCACGATATTGAACAGCGCCGAGGCCAGGATGCCGATCGGATAAAGCCAGAGCACGCGCGGAAAGCGCAGGTTCTCGCGAAAAAGCGTGACATAGATGGTCACGAAAAGGATCACCAGGGCGATACCTTCGATCCCCGAGCAGACGGGGGCTACGTTGATATAGAAGTCATTGGCGCCGATGATTTTGCGCTTGGGTTCGATCTCGACCGCATATCCCAGCCCTTCAACCACCGTGACCACGGCGGAAAAGGTGATGTTGGAAATCGTCTCGAGACGCCAGAGCGGCCGGATCAGGGTCGCCAGCATCGGCGTGGCGGCACCGGCAATCAGCAGGGGAAGAAGGGTGGTCCAGGTCTCCGCCACAAAGCCGCGCCACCTGGAGACAGGGGCGAGAAACAGCATCAAACCGCTCACCAGCCCCAGCATGCCAAGCCCCCAGGCCAGGGCGGTCATCAACAACCCATCCGACCCCGCCCCGTCCTTCAGGATAAGGACCGGCGCGAAGGCGAGCGCTACACCGGCCCCGTTCAGAGCCAGCGGCCAAAGCCGTGTGCCCGCCTCGGACAAAAGGCTGCGGAACGGCCCGGGGCGCAACATGATCATCAGAACCAGGGCGCCCAGGGCACAATAGACGGCGACCAGAGCGCCGGATGCGCCGGAACAGGCCCAGGCCGGCCAATTGGCCCGGCAATTGAACGAAATGAGGTGTTTGAAGACGGTGCCGATCAGCCCCAACTCGCCGATCACGAGCAAAACGGCAAAAATCAGAGGTTTGGACCTGATCGGGGTCGGCAAGTCAAAATTCGTGGCGGTCATCGCGGCTCTCTCCGACAGGCGAGCTAAGCGGAAACAGGGGCAGAAATATGACAGGCCCGCCTGTCAAAACAGAGCGGGCCTGGCATGTGTCTTTTATCGACTTAGGCAGCGCGGCGGCGGCGCTCCCAGGCGATCAGCACGATGGCGGCCAGAGCTGCGATGGCAGCGGTGCCTTCCAGGGCGCTGATTTCCGGAACAGGGGTGGCCGGCGGGGTCGGCAGACCACCAACGTTGGCCAGGGAAGCGGAAGCAGTCGCGAAAAGTGCGATGGACGCCGTCGAAAGAATTTTCATTGTCGTTCTCCTAGGTTGAACACTTACTCTACTCTTGTCAGCCGAAACTGACGGGTGGCGGTTGCCCGCCGGCAACCAAGGCCCCCGTCGGGGCCTTGGTCATTCGTATGCATCAGCAGATGCAGTCATAGTCTTCCGGATCGAAGGCAATAATGAACGGCTGCGAGTTGGTATCGGTCACCGGATCCGGATCCACGATCAGGCCAACATGCCCGTTCAGATCAAAGTCGAACCCTTCGCCGTTGGCGGCAGCCTCAGCCAGGATGAAATCCAGGTTGTCGCTTTCACCATAGGTCGGGAAGGCATCCAGAAGTGCACGCGGATCGAAGGGCGACCCATCATCGTTGGTCTTGTTGATATCCGTCAGTTCCCAGATCGCGAACTGAACTTCCCAACCGGTGAAGCCCTGACCTTCGTAGTCCTGCGCAACGATCCACTTGATCAGATCGAGGTTGTCAGCGGCACTCTGGTTGTTGAACGAACCGACCTGGCCGGGCTCGAACACATTGTTGACCTGAGCAGATTCCGCGCTGAACACATTGGCCGTCTGGAACGGAGCCGTATCGAAGTCCGCAGAGCTTCCTGCAGGATCGAAGAAGCTCAGGCAGTAGGCGTCAAACACCTGGCCATCGAGCCGCGCGTCAACACCAATGCCACTGAGCTTGATGTCGATGGCACTCGGATCCGGGTTGAGCGGATCGGGCTGGTTGCCGGCGCGGACCTGATACTCTCCGAAGAAGTCGAACGTGTCCAGAAGCGAAGATGCCGTATTGGCATCACCACAGAACTTGACATCGATCGATGCCGTCGCCGTGGCCCCGTCGCTGTCGACCACATGGTAGTCGTAGCTGCGGGTTTCGCTCTCGCCGATGTCGAGATCGGAGAGCTCCATTTCACCGTCGAAGATGAAGCTGTCGCCGCTCAGCGTGATGTTCACGCCGTCGATGGTGACCGTCTGACCGTCGGCAATCGCCACGCCGCCGATCGAGGAGATCGAAACGGACGCGCTGTCGGCGTCGGAGTAGTTGTCCGACAGATCGACCACGATGTCGTCTTCGGCACAGCCTTCCCCGGCATCGTCAGTCGCCACCGGCGCCTGATTGTCGGTGGCCACACCTGCGTCGACATTCTCCGTGGTCTGGCCCGCAACAACAGTGACCGGAGCGGTCTTGCCATTGGCGAGATCGACCACGTCGCTGTCATCGGCATCCGAACCCTGGTTTGCCGCGATGAAGGACTTGCCGTCGGTGGCTTCGAACATCACCACATAGTCGCCGGCGGCGAGGTTGGTGAAGCTGTAGTCGCCGTTGGCATCGGTCACCGCATTGGCAACCGGGTTGCCGTCGATGTCGGTCGCAGGGGTCACACCATCGGCGAGGAAGAGCATGACGGTCTTGCCCGCCACATCCGTGTCACCGGCACTGTCGGTGCCGTCACGGTCCTCATCGCAGAAATAGGTGCCCGAAAGCGAGCCCGGCAGCGGTGCAGGCTTGTCCTTCAGACCGGCATCCACATCGGTGACATCTTCACCCACGGAGATCACATCGGACACACCGGCGTCATTGACATCGGAGTCAACCGTGTCGTCGGACCCCACGTTCTGGTCGGTAAACGCGAACCCGTCGGGTGCGGTCACCTTCACGCGGTAATCGCCAGCGAGCACACCGTCAAAGCTGTAGTCGCCATCGGCATCGGTCACGGTGGTGATCGGGTTGCCATCAGCATCCAGCACCGGGGTGCCGTCAGCATTCAGCAACATGACGGTGACACCGTCCTTGCCGGGTTCTTCGGCGATGCTGGTTTCGGCCACGGTCGCGGTGATCTTGAGGTTGTCAGTCACGGTCCAGTTGGCCCATTCGCCGACCTTGATCACGTCGCGCACGATCAGCTTGACGTTGTGTCCGTTGGAACTGTCGTAAACTTCGAACATCATGTCGTCGGTCCGGCCCACCTGCGTCAGCAGGATGTTGTCGTGGGTAGCGCCGTTCGAGAAATCGAAGATCCGCTGATAATTGTTGTGGGTGGTGTCAAACCGCGCCCAGGCCGAGAAGGTCGCATCGGGGCCGATCTCGGTGGCCTCGAGCGTCGCACCGGCTTTGCGGCCGCTGTGCAATTCGACCGCCTTCAGGCCGCCAGGCACACCATTGGTGATGATGTAGCCGGACTTCTTGTCAAAGCCCTCACCGCCGATGATTTCCTTGTCCTGAATGCCGTCGCAATCGATGTCGCAGAATACGGTGCCCGAGATCGAGCCGGGGGCTTCGTTCTTGAGACCCACGTCGATGTCCATGACGGTCTGACCGGGGTTCACGTGGAACTCTTCGGTATAGACTTCCGCCACGCGGTGACCGTTGGAGTTGAGGCCGTGGTCATGCAGCGACACGCCGTCGCTGTCGGTGGCTTCGGGACCAACATTGGCATCGGTCAGTTTGTAGTCGTCAGCCAGGCTGTCGATGC
>JAOXSD010000256.1 GCA_025800205.1 Silicimonas sp.
CATCGCTGATCTCGGCGCTGACGGCCTCTCCATTTGTGCCGGTGACGGTGAAGTCGCTTGCACCTGGGCCGAATACTTCTGCCAGATCGAAACTGCGGCTTTCGTCGCTGAGGCTGACCAGCATGTCCGCGATCGGCGCGACGATCGCGGTCGGTGCGGTGGTGTCGAGCCCCTCGAAGCCGACGCTGCCGAAAGTCTTGTCAATGGTGATCCCGTCCGGACCGAAGCCGAATTGCGCCGCATCCCCCGAAGGGGCCTCGAAGGGACCGCCCGCATCGACACCGCCCAAGGCGGCAATGTCGGCGGCGCTGGCCGCGCCGGGCGCAAAGCCCAGGGCGCCCAGGTAGCCGGAGCTGGTTTCATTGCCTTCATCGGTCAGCAACAGCGCGCCGCGCTCATCATTGTAGATTGCGAAACGAGAGGTGCTGACCGACTGGCTGCCGACCTCTGTGCCGTCGATGAACTTGGTCAGGGTCGAGGTGCCGTCGCCATTGTCGGACACGGTCACCGCGATCCGGGTCCAGCTCTGGGCCGAGACCAGCCCGTCATAGGCACCATTGATCCCCAGCCCCGCCGTGCCATCGCCATTGCCGCGCAGGAAGAGATCACCGTCATTGCTGTTGGCGTCATTGGTCTGCAGAAGGCTGGTGTAGCCGTCGAGTGCGTCAAACCAGATGTCGTAGACCAGCGTGTAGCTGGTCAGCTCATCACC
Source organism: Silicimonas sp. (assembly GCA_025800205.1). GTDB lineage: Bacteria > Pseudomonadota > Alphaproteobacteria > Rhodobacterales > Rhodobacteraceae > CALKXV01. The sequence continues at coordinate 713 of JAOXSD010000256.1, forward strand.
TGCACCGTCGATGCCGGGCTGGAGTTTGAGACTTTGATCAGGGGTGAAGGCGTCGAATTTCAGCACGATCGCATCGGTGCCGCCGGGCAGGCCAATGCCAAAGTCCGAAGCGGTGCCAAAGCTGGTGCCGCCGTTCGACGCGTCGCTGATCTGGGCCGGGCCGAAGCTGGCGGTCAGGGTGATGTTGCTGAGCCCGGGGGCTTCACCAAAGCTGGCCGGGAACGGCCCGTCGGCGGTGGCGCTGCCAAGCCCGGCCATTTCGGCAAGGGTCAGCACATTTTTCGACAGACCCACATGGCCGAGGAATGCGGGCGCCGTCTCGCCATCATTGTCGGTCATCAACAGGAAACCCTCCGGCTGCAGGGTGAAGCGGGCGCTGTCCACGGATTGGCTGCCGACCAGAGTACCGTCGATGAATTTCGTCAGAACCGAGGTGCCATCGCCCTGATCTTCGACCGTAATCGCGATCCGGGTCCATTGGTTAAGCGGCACGTTGCCGTCGTATTGACCGTTGATCCCGATGCCGCTGGCACGGACGAAGAACTCCCCGTCGCTGCTGTTGGTCAGGTCGGTCTGCAACAGGCCGATATAGCTGCTGTCGAAACTCTGGTAGTAGAGATCCCAGATCAGGGTGTAGCTCGACAGCGGGCCGGTGCCCGCAGGCAGCGCGGCTTTCAGCCCGTCATCGGCCCCATAGGCGGGCGCCTTGAGCACCGGAAAATCGTTGTCGCCCGGACCGGGAATCCCGAAATCCGAGGTCAAACCGGTCTGGCTGTCGCCAAAATCTACAATGGCCATCTGAAGTGCCCCTCATGACTGGTGTCGTGCCCGTTGATCGGGCGGCAAAGTTTTCCAGGCAGACGCTAGCCAAGGCGAATACTTCGATCTAATAACTTTTCTGACGTCAATACTTTGAGAAATCCGATGAATTTCACACAGATTCGCGCTCTTTACATGGTGGTTTCGGAAGGATCTCTGGCCGCCGCCGCCCAGGCGATCGGCGTGTCCCAACCGACCCTGTCGCAGCATCTTCAGGCGCTGGAGGCCGCTTCTGAGACCAGATTGTTCGAAAAGCGTGGTCGGAGGCTGGCCCTGACCGAAGCGGGGCAGCGGCTGTTTCAGGCAGCCGAGAAAGTAATGGTTGCGTCACAACAGGTTGACGATTTGATGACGCGGCGCGGGGCGCTGACCGAAGGAAAAATCACCCTGATCAGCGACACGCCTGCCCTGGCGGTGGAAGTGCTGGCCCGGTTCCGGGCCCGGCACCCAGAGATCGAGCTGACCCTGCGAATCGCATCGGTCCGTCAGGTTCTGGGCGAGGTGCGCGAAGGCAGTGCCGATGCGGGAATAGCCACCGACACGCCGGTGGGCAGCGATCTGGTGCTGCGACCGCTCTGGCGCGAACGGCTTTGGGTCAGCCTGCCGCTGGATCATCCGCTGAGCGCAAAACCGGCGCTCGACCGTAGCGATCTGCAGACCGAAACCCTGCTTCTGCGCGACGCCCGTTCGCGCACCCGGGCGCGGGTTCTGAACATTGTCCATGGCGGCGAAACCCCGGCCTTGCGTGCCATTGAGATCGGCGACCGGACCGCGATCCGCGAAGGGGTGGCGCGGGGGCTGGGCCTGTCGGTGCAAAGCCAGAGCGAATGCGCCCCGGATCCGCGCCTTGCCCACCGCCCGTTCCAGGATCCTTCGGCCCGGTCGGATTTCGTGGAAAACCTGGTACTGCGGCGCAATTACCGCCGCGCTCCTGAACTTGCGGCCTTTGTCGATCTTGCCCTGGAGGAGGCCGCCGGGATCGATGCGGCGCTTGACGCGCCCGGCGCCGCCCCCTGGACCTTTTCCGCAAAGACCGGTGGGGGACCGTAACAGACTGGGACCGTTTTGATGAACGGGGCGTTGTCAGGTTTTGACGAACTTGCCGCCGAAATCCGGACCCCGCACGCGGCCTATACCAGCGGCGATGCTTCAGAGAAGCTAAGCACGCTTAACGCAACCGCGATCAATCCCCCGGACCTGCCGCCTCGCGTCGATCCCGCTGCACCGCCCCCTCAGCCCCGCGCGTCCAGCCAGGCCCGGATGATCTCCCGGTGGCGCGCCCCGTCGTAGCTGGGGAAATGGCCACCATGGACCACGCGCACCGGCAGATCGTAAAGCCGCAGCATCGAGCGGTGATAATCTTCGGCGTTACTGTGATAGGTGTCTTCGATCAGCGGACCGTCATAGACGATATCACCGGCAATCAGCGTCGCCGTCGCCGCCTCCCAAAGTGCGATGCCGCCCGGGGAATGGCCCGGCGTGTGGATCACCTCGAAATGCCGGTCGCCCAGATCGATCACGTCGCCATCGTCGAGCAGCCGGGTCGCGCGCGCGCCGCGCACCGCGTAGGTCTCTGACCGGTAGGGCTGTGGCGGCAGGCGCTCGAAGATCTCGTCGGCGACGTAAGGATCGGCTAGGGTGGATGCGCGGGTCGGGTCGGCGAGGATTTCGGCCTCCGCATGATGCACCGCGCGGTGCTCGAATTCGTGATGACAGCCGATATGGTCGAAATGGGTGTGGCTCGCCACCGCCGTCAGCGCCCGTTCGGTCACCAGCGGCACCCATTCCCGCAGCGAGACGACACCCATGCCGCTGTCGACCAGCATGTCCCGGTCCCGGCCGCGCACATGCCACATGTTGCAACGGTAGAAGGGCGTGATGAACGGCTCGTCGATCAGGGTGATGTCATCGCTCTTGCGCGTGGTGCGATACCAATCCTGCGGGGCGGCGCGGTCCATCATCCCGGCTCCTGTTCAAAGATGCGGAAATCCTCCGGGGCGGCGGCGATTTCGATCTCCTCGCCCTTTGCCCAGTTGCGTCCCACTGGCAGATAGGCGGTCAGCGTCAGATCCGGTGCGCGTCGGGGCGCCAGATGAACGCGGCAATAGGTGCCGAAAAAGGCCGCCGAGGTGATTTTTGCCGGCCCGAGGGACAGACCCTCCGGCTCGCCCGCGCGGATGTCCTCGGGGCGCAGACAGACAGACACGGCACCGGGCGGACCTCCCGCAGGCAGGAGGCCGAGCGGGGTTTCGACCGCTTCGGCGCGGCGCGTGCCCGGGATGTGGTTGGTCTCGCCCATGAAATCGGCGGTGAACAGGGTCGCCGGATGCCGATAGATCCGGTCGGGCGGCCCGTGATCCTCGATCCGCCCCTTGCTCATCACCACGATCCGGTCGGCGATGGCCATCGCCTCTTCCTGATCGTGTGTGACATGGACAAAGGTGGTGCCGATCTGTTGCTGGATGCTTTTCAGCTCGTCCTGCATCAGTCGGCGCAGTTTCAGATCAAGCGCACCCAGCGGTTCATCGAGCAGGAGCACATCGGGTTCCACCGCCAGCGCGCGGGCCAGTGCGACCCGCTGACGCTGGCCACCAGACAGCGCATGGGGCCGCTTGCCCGCGGCGTCTTTCAGACCGACCAGATCGAGCATCTCCTCGGCCCGGGCATGCCGCGCCGCCCGGCCCATGCCGCCCATGCGCAGACCGAACCCCACATTGTCGCGCAGCGACATATGCGGAAAAAGCGCGTAATCCTGAAACACCGTGGTTGTGGGCCGTTTGACCGGCGGCACCCGGGTCATGTCCTGTCCGCCGATCAGCACCTGGCCTTCGCTCGGTTCCAGAAAGCCGCCAAGGATCGACAGAAGCGTGGTTTTGCCACAGCCCGACGGGCCCAGAAGGGTGACATATTCCCCGGCCTCAATCTGCAGGTTGATGTCGCTGAGCGCCTGAAAGGTGCCGAAAGAATGGTTGAGGCCTTGGAAGGTGACGGAGGCGGTCATGGGCGGGGTTTCCGGAACAGGGTGACTTCCAAGAGCAGCACCACCGCCACGGAAATCAGGAAGACGAAACTGCCGATCGCGTTCAGTTGCGGCGAGAGCCCCGAGCGCAACAGCGACCAGATCTCCACCGGCAAGGTCACGTCGAACCGGGTCAAAAGGAAGGCGATGATGAACTCATCCCAACTGAGCGTCACCGACAGGAAAAACGCGGCCGCAATGGCGGGGCGCAGCATCGGCACGGTCACGAGCGCGATGACCTGCGCTTCCCTTGCGCCCAGATCGCGGGCGGCGCGTTCGGCATTCTGCTGCTGCGCGCCCATCGAGGCATAGATGATCGCAAAGGCCAGCGGCAGGTTGATCACCACATGACCAATGGCAGCGGTCCAGAGCGACAGGCCGAGCCCCGTGCGCGTCAGCACGATCAGCAATCCCAGCCCGACGATCAGGTAACTGACCGTCAGGGGCGCGATCAGCAGCCCCCGGATCACGGCGCTTCCGGGCAGCACATGGCGCGCGAGCCCGTAAGCGGCAAAGAACCCCAGCGTGACCGCGACGGCAGAGGATCCGAAGGCCACCAGAACGGAGTTTCGCAGCGCCGCCATCAGATCGTCATCGGCCAGCATCTCGCCGAACCAGCGCAGGGACGGGCCATTGAAGGGCGGGACCGGCAGGCTGCCCTCCTGAAAGGCAAAAAGAACCAGCACGCCCACGGGCAGATAGATGAAGGTGAAAGCGGCCAGCAGGTAGAGCCAGGGCAGAAACCGCATCACAGCCGGTCGATCCTCAGCCAGCGCGCGGACATCAGATAGGCCAGTGCGACGATGCTCATCAGCACGATGGCCAGGGCCGAGGCAAGCGGGAAATCCGCCCGACGGCCCAGTTGCACCATGATCACCTGGGGCACGCTCAATTCGGTATTGCCGCCGAGGATCTGCGGGGTCACGTAGTCGCCGATGCACAGCACGAAGGTCAGAAAAGCCCCTGTGACAATGCCCGGCAGGGTCAGCGGCAGGATCACATGGCGAAAGGTCTGCACCGCATTCGCCCCCAGATCCATCGCCGCCCGGCGGTAGTTCGGCGACAGCTGGATCAGGTTGGCATAGATCGTCAGGGTCAGCAGCATGACGAAGAAATGGACAAAGCCGGTCACCGTGGCAAAGCGCGTGTTCGCCAGCGTGATCGGCTCGGCGATCAGCCCCAGTCCGATCAGCGCATTGTTCACCACGCCCTCGCGCGCCAGCACCAGAAGCCAGGCGTAGGAGCGCACCACGTAAGAGGTCCAGAACGGCAGGATCGCCAGAAGAAGCGCCAGTCGCTGCCAGCGCGGCGGCACCTGAAAGGCGATGATCCAGGCCAAGGGATAGGCCAGCAGGATCGAAATCGCGGTGACTGTCAGGGTGATCTCAAGCGAAACGAGGATCGCCCGCCAGAGATAGGCTTTCTCGAAAAGCTTGGCGTAATTCGCCAGCGACAGATCCCAAACCAGCGTCCGCCCTTCGAGCGTGGCAAGGCTCATCGCTCCCATCACCACGAAGGGCAGGACAAAGAAACACAGGGTCCAGATCAGGGCCGGGGAAACGAATCCCCAGCCCCGCAGTTGATCCCCGCGCGCGCTCACTGTTGCAGGGTCTCGAGCCAGAGGTCCTGCATCTCGATATCCAGATCCGCATCAGGCGCCGGATAAAGCTGGGTCAGGGCGAGGTAATCAGGTTGCTGGTCCCAGCGCAGGATCGCTTTCTGATCCTCGCTCAGCACCTCACCCGCCTTGGCATTCGCAGGCATCCCCCAGAAACAGGACGAGGTCGCAAGCCGCGCCTGCCCTTCCGGGCTGGTGATGTATTTGATGAACTCGACGGCCAGATCGGGATTTTTCGCCCCTTCCACCACGCCGATGGATTGTGCCCATCGCACCGCGCCATCCTTGGGGATGGTCCAGGTCAGCTCCGGCTGTTCGCCTGCCAGCACCGCAGTCAGCCATTCGCCGCCGCCCACCACGATATCCACCTCGCCGGTGGCCAGCGCGGTCTGTGCGGCCACGACACCGGCGACCGACGCCGCCCGCGACCGCATGGTCGACAGCACA
>JAOXSD010000267.1 GCA_025800205.1 Silicimonas sp.
GGTGCTGCGCGGGGTCGATCTGAGCCTCGCCGAAGGCAAGTCGATGGTGATCATCGGCGGCTCCGGCACCGGCAAGTCGGTGCTGTTGAAATGCGTGCTGGGGCTGATCGCGCCCGATGCGGGACAGATCTCGGTCGACGGCATGGATGTGACCCGGCTGAAACAGGGCTCGGCCGAGCGTGATGCTTTTCTCGCCCGCTTCGGGATGCTGTTTCAGGGCGGTGCGCTGTTTGATTCGCTGCCCGTTTGGCAGAACGTCGCCTTCCGTCTGCTGCGCGGCGCGCTGAAACGCCCCAAGGCGGAGGCGCGCGAAATCGCCGTCGAGAAACTGCGCCGGGTCGGGCTGACGCCGGATGTGGCCGATCTCTACCCCGCCGAACTGTCGGGCGGGATGCAGAAGCGTGTCGGCCTTGCCCGCGCCATCGCCGCCGAGCCGCAGATCATCTTCTTTGACGAGCCCACCACCGGGCTTGATCCGATCATGTCGGGGGTGATCAACGACCTGATCCGCGAGATCGTGGTCGAGATGGGCGCCACCGCCATGACCATCACCCATGACATGTCGAGCGTGCGCGCCATTGCCGACAATGTCGCCATGTTGCACCGGGGCGTGATCCAATGGACCGGGCCGGTGGGCGAGATGGACGCGAGCGGCGACGCCCATGTGGCGCAATTCATCTCGGGCAGTGCCGAGGGGCCGATCGAAACTGTGCGCTGATGCATGTGAGATGCAATTAGTCGGAGCCTCTGTGCGCCTGACCTGAATTATGGCAAAAATCGGGCAACTCGCCGCCTCCCGCCACAAGTGGTAACACATTCTTAACCAGGATCTCGCTATCCGGGCGCCGGGGGTGGCTTGCGGAGTCGCACAATGGACGTCCTGAGCCTGCTGATACAATTGATCTTCCGATCGCTCTTCGTACTTCTTCCACTCACCGTCGCCTGGCTGGCCCTGCGCCGCGTCCTGCGCTCCCGCAGCACGAACGCCTGGGGCTATGGGGTGGTCTGCCTGCTGACCGCAAGCACCGCCGCCGCCCTGGTGCCCTGGACCCTGGGCGTCGGCAGCGCGGGCTGGGTGGCCTTCGCAATCTCGGCGGTCAGCCCGGCGCTGTGGATCGCGGTGCTGATGGTCTGCGATCCGGTGGACCAGCCGGCCCATTATGATGTGACGGTGGCCGAGGCGCCGGAGCCGCCACCGGAGGCCCCCAAATTCGATCTCACGGCGGCGATCCGGGTCGCCGAGACGCTCGACGTCGAAAGGGTGCCGGACGAGCCCGAGGAAGATCCGCCGGTGCCGGTCTTCCGCCATCGCCCGCCGAAGCCGCGACAGACCGTCTATGCGCCGCCCGAAGAGCCCGGCCAATCCCTGATGCAGGTCGCAAAGCAGATGCGCGGCAATCGCAATTCGGACCGGCACCGCCCCCGTCGCCTGGCCGCCCCGGACCGCCCGGCACCGGAGCGTTACGGCAAGGATCTGCCGTTTCTGACCCGGCCCTGACCGGATCACCGCTTGTCTCGCCGGGCCCGGCGCGGCATGAAGGCCCCATGGCCAAGGATCTGAGCTTCACCTGCGCGAATTGCGGCGCCTCCCATGCGAAATGGTCGGGGCGGTGCGAGGATTGCGGCGCCTGGAACACGATTTCCGAAGATGTACCGCTGGCGGCCGGCCCGTCGAAAAAGGGGCTGGGTGCTGCACGCGGCACGCCGGTGCCGCTTGGGGATTTGTCGAGCGAAGACAGGCCCTTGGCGCGCGACCTTTCAGGGATGGGGGAACTCGACCGGGTACTGGGCGGCGGGCTGGTGCCCGCCAGCGCCATCCTGGTGGGCGGCGACCCCGGCATCGGCAAATCGACCCTGCTTTTGCAGGCGGCGGCGGCTTTTGCCAATGCGGGCGTCAAGGCGATCTATGTCTCGGGCGAGGAAGCGGCAAGCCAGGTGCGGCTGCGCGCGCGGCGTCTGGGGCTGGCCCAGGCGCCGGTGCAACTGGCCGCCGAAACCAATCTGCGCAACATCCTGACCACGCTGGAAAAGGAAAAGCCCGCGCTGGCGATCATCGATTCGATCCAGACCATGTGGCTCGACACCGTGGACAGCGCCCCGGGCTCGGTCTCCCAGGTCCGTTCGGTCGCCCATGAGCTGACCGTCTTTGCCAAGCGGCACGGGATCTCGGTGATCCTCGTGGGCCATGTGACCAAGGAAGGCCAGATCGCGGGCCCCCGTGTGGTCGAACATATGGTCGATACGGTGCTCTATTTCGAAGGCGAACGCGGCCATCAGTTCCGCATTCTGCGCGCGGTGAAGAACCGCTTCGGCCCGGCCGACGAAATCGGGGTGTTCGAGATGACCGGCGACGGGCTGACCGAGGTGGCGAACCCCTCCGCCCTGTTCCTGTCGGACCGGGAAGCGGCCAGCCCCGGCTCGGCAGTCTTTGCCGGCATCGAAGGCACGCGCCCGGTGCTCTGCGAAATCCAGGCGCTGGTGTCGCCCGCCCCCGCCGGTCAGGCGCGGCGCTCCGTGGTGGGCTGGGATGGCAGCCGTCTGGCGATGATCCTGGCGGTTCTGGAGGCCCGCTGCGGCATTCCCTTTGCCGGGCTCGACGTCTATCTGAACGTGGCAGGCGGGCTCCGGGTGAGCGAACCGGCGGCCGATCTGGCTGTGGCCGCTGCGCTACTTTCCGCCCGTGAAGACGCCAGCCTGCCGCGCCAGACTGTCGTTTTCGGGGAAATCAGCCTATCAGGAACCCTGAGACCGGTCGGGCAAACGGAAACCCGGTTGAAGGAGGCCGCGAAACTGGGTTTCGAGGCGGCCATCGTGCCGGACCGGAGCAAGACGGGGCCGGCCGCAGGGATGAAGGTACAGAAGATGCCTGATCTGGCGGCCTTGGTGGGTGACGTGTTTGGCGCGGGCTGACCGCCCCTAGGGACAAAACGACGAGGCAAAGGCATGGAAGGTTTCACCATCATCGACGGCATTGTGGCCGTTGTCATCATTCTGTCGGCGGTGCTGGCCTATTCGCGGGGCTTCGTGCGCGAGATCCTGTCGATCGGCGGCTGGGTTCTTGCGGCCATCGTTGCCTATGTCTTTGCACCCACGGTGGAGCCTCTGATGAAAGAGGTGCCGGTGCTGAAGGATTTCCTCGGCGCCTCCTGCGAACTGGCCATGATCGCCGCTTTCGCCGCCGTCTTTGCCGCCGCCCTGATCGTGGTGTCGATCTTCACGCCGCTCTTTGCAGGGGCCGTGCAGCGTTCGGCCCTGGGCGGCATCGACCAGGGGCTCGGCTTCCTCTTCGGCGTGGCGCGCGGCGCCGTGCTCGTGGCGATTGCCTATATGGTCTATGAACGCGTGGTGGTTTCGGACCCGATCCCGATGGTGGATGACAGCCGCACGGCGGTGGTGTTTGACCAGGTGTCGGATGCGATCGACGAGCAGATCCCCTCGGACGCGCCGGGCTGGATCGCCGCCCAGTATGACGCGCTGATCGGCCAGTGCTCCGCGGGCAACTGAACCCCATCCCTTGATGCAACACCCTTGAGCGGGTCGGCGATGTCGGCCCGCTCTGTCGTCTGGTTCCGGGCGAAATCCGCCTTGCAGGGCGAAGACAAACTGTTTCCGCGAAACAACCAATCGGAATAAGGCAGTCTCGCCACGATGGTTGTTCGCCGCGTGCCCTGCTGAATTGTTTCGACTTGCGGGACAGCACCCTTTGTTTTCAAGGCGCAAACGAAGGGCGCCCCCCCTGCCCGGCCGGATTGTTTCGTATCAGAACCGGGGATCTTCGGCTTCTCTTCATCAATTGGGACAGGTTTTCACAAACTCGCCCTCATCCAGAGCAATTGCGCCCAACTCATGCCTCGCGGGAGGGGGATAAGCATATCTGTAAACGGAGCAGCGGTGGTTCCAACGTTCCGTGTAGTGAGTGAGTGAGTTGGGCGTCGGGGTTGCCGCGAGGCTCCCGACGCCTCCCGTCACCAGGTTTCCAGTTTCCCGAGTATCAGTGTGTGTTTGTCTCCAAGTGACCAGTGTCACCCGTATGGTGTAAGCTGTGAATGAGAAGGCCCGCGCATGCCCTGCCGCGGGCCTTCGCTTTTTTCGTAAAACTTCCGTGACACCCCCGGCCCGGCACGCTAAGAAAAACCCGTCTGCTGCCACGTCGAGACGGATATGTCCGAACATCCCCTGCTGCGCCCCCTCACCACCGATCCTTTTGACGACGACAAGCTCCGCGAGGAATGCGGGATCTTCGGCGTCACCGGCGCATCCGATGCCGCGAGTTTCGTCGCCCTCGGCCTCCATGCGCTGCAACATCGCGGCCAGGAAGCCGGCGGGATCGTCACCTATCACCCGGAGGAAGGGTTCAATTCCGAACGCAAGTTCGGACTGGTGCGTGACAATTTCACCAATGAGGACGTGATCAAGGCGCTGCCGGGAGATCTGGCCATCGGCCATGTGCGCTATTCGACGGCCGGCTCCAAGGGCCATGCCCAGATCCGCGATGTTCAGCCCTTCTTCGGCGAGTTTTCCATGGGCGGTGCGGCCATCGCCCACAACGGCAACATCACCAATGCCGAGGCGCTGCGGCGCGAGCTGATCGAGCGCGGTTCGATCTTCCAGTCGAATTCCGACAGTGAGTGCATCATCCATCTGATGGCCCGGTCGCTGCAGCAATCGGTGCCGGAGCGGATGAAAGACGCGCTGCGGCGGGTGGAAGGGGCGTTTTCCGTTGTCGCCATGACCCGGACCAAGCTCATCGGCGTGCGCGACCCCTTGGGCGTGCGCCCGCTGGTGCTGGGCCGGATCGGGGATGAAGGCTGGGCGCTCTCGTCGGAGACCTGCGCGCTCGACATCATCGGCGCCGAGTTCATCCGCGAGATCGAGCCGGGCGAAATGGTGGTGATCGAGCATGACAAGCTGACCAGCCACTGGCCCTTCGAACGGCGCAAATCGCGGTTCTGCATCTTTGAGCATGTCTATTTCTCGCGGCCTGACAGCCAGTTGAACGGGCGCTCGGTCTATGAGACCCGCTCCGCCATTGGTGAGGAACTCGCGAAGGAAGCCCCCGTGGAGGCCGATCTGGTCTGCCCGGTGCCGGACTCCGGCACCCCCGCCGCCATCGGCTTTTCGCGTCAGAGCGGCATTCCTTACGGGATGGGCATCATCCGCAACCAGTACATGGGCCGGACCTTCATCGAGCCGACCGAACAGATCCGCAACATGGGCGTGCGGCTGAAGCTGAACGTGAACCGGGCGCTTATTCGCGGCAAGCGGGTGATCCTGGTGGATGACAGCGTGGTGCGCGGCACCACCAGCCGCAAGATCAAGGAGATGATCCTCGATGCCGGCGCGGCGGAAGTGCATTTCCGCATCGCCAGCCCGCCCACCTCCTGGCCGTGTTTCTATGGGGTCGACACGCCCCAGCGCGAGAAGCTGCTGGCCGCGACCATGAGCGAGGAAGAGATGCGCCACCATCTGGGCGTCGATTCCCTCAAGTTCATCTCGCTCGACGGGCTCTATCGCGCCGTGGGCGAGACCGCAGGCCGCGACCCGGCTGCGCCGCAATATTGCGATGCCTGTTTCTCCGGCGAGTATCCGGTGGCCCCGTCGGACCAGATCGAAAAGGGCTTTGCGCTCAAGGCCGCCGAATAGAGGCGCCACCCTTGACCCCGCCGCCTGCCCCCGGCATCACGGGAAAAAACCCGGAGCAGTCATGGCAAGCCCCCGCCCCTTTGCGGCCTATGAATTCCTGATCGCCTGGCGCTATCTGCGCGCCAAGCGCGCCGAAGGCGGCGTCTCGGTCATGACCTGGATTTCGCTCATTGGCATCACGCTTGCGGTGGCCGCCCTGATCATCACGCTCGCTGTGCGCTCGGGGTTTCGCGATGAATTCGTCTCCACCATCCTGGGCGCCAATGCCCATGTGACGGTCTATTCCCAGGCCTACCAGACCGAAGGCGGTGGGATCGCCCGGGTCATTCCCGACTATGCCGACTGGGCCGAACGGCTCTCGGGTGTCGCGGGCGTCACAAGGGTGGCGCCCTTGGTGAAAGGCCAGGTGATGGCAGTTCACCGGGACCAGAACACCGGCCTCGAAGTCTTTGGAATCGCCGGGGAAGACCTGGCCGAGATCCCGCGCATCGCCGACCCGGAAACCGCCCTTGGCGATCTCGCCGCGTTCGACCGGGGTGTCGCCATCGGGCGCGAAGCGGCGCGGTCCCTCGGGGTGACCACCGGCGATGTGGTGCGCTTCATCAACCCCAACGGGGTCAAGGGGCCCTTTGGCACCAGCCCCCGGATCAACGAATACGAAGTCACCTATATCTTCAACTCAGGCCGCTACGACATCGACAAGACTCGCGCTTACCTGCCCTTTGCCGAAGCCCAGAGCTTCTTCAACCGGGACGGGGTCGCCGATGAACTCGAAGTCAATGTGACCGAGCCCGAAGCGATCGAAACCCTGACCCCGCACCTGCTTGCCGCCGGTGGCGACAAGGCGCTGGTCTGGACCTGGAAAGATTCAGCGGGCGGTTTCCTGCGCGCGCTCGAGGTCGAAGATACGGTGATGTTCGTTCTGATGTCGGTGCTGGTGCTGATCGCGTCGATGAACATCATTTCCGGCCTGGTGATGCTGGTGAAGAACAAGGGCCGCGACATCGGCATCCTGCGCACCATGGGGCTGACCCAGGGCGCGGTGATGCGGGTGTTTTTCCTCACCGGCGCGCTGGTCGGCACGCTGGGGACGATCTTTGGCGTCATTCTCGGGTGTCTCTTCGCGATCTATTTCGACCAGATCCTCGCCTTCGTGAACGGCACCGCCGGCGGCGGGGTTTGGGAGGCCTCGGTGCGCGGGATCTACCGACTGCCTGCCAAGCTCGAACTGATGGATGTGCTGAGCGCCGTGGCCTTGTCGCTGGTGCTGTCCTGGGGGATCACGCTTTTCCCGGCCCGGCGCGCGGCCCGGATGAACCCGGTGGAGGCTTTGCGCTATGAGTGAGGCATTGCGGCTGGCAGGCGTCGAAAAGACCTACAACGCGGGGCGTCCCAATGCGCTGTCGGTGCTGGCGGGCACCGATCTGGTGCTTGAGGCGGGCGAAGTGGTGGCACTGGTGGCGCCCTCTGGGGCGGGCAAATCCACCCTTTTGCACATCGCCGGGCTGCTCGACAGTTGCGACGCGGGCCGGGTCGAAATCGGCGGCGTCGACATGACCGGCAAGGGCGATGCGGAACGCACCGCCGCACGGCGCCAGGATGTGGGGTTTGTCTATCAGTTCCACCATCTGCTGCCCGAATTCTCGGCGCTGGAAAATGTGGTGCTGCCGCAATTGGCCAACGGCATTCCCGAACGCGAGGCCCGCGCCCATGCGATGGAATTGATGGA
>JAOXSD010000272.1 GCA_025800205.1 Silicimonas sp.
GTGCGCGAGGAATGCGAGGCGGTGCGTGATGGCTGCGGCGTGCTCGATTTGCCTGGCTTTTCCCGCTTTAAGGTCAAGGGGGCAGGGGCCGACGAATGGCTGCGCGGCCTTGCCGCCGGGTCTCTGCCCAGGATCGGCCGCGTCGGTCTTCTCTATTTCGCGGACAGCCGGGGCCGCATCGTGACCGAGATGTCGGTGACCCGCGAGGCGGAGGACCAGTTCGTTCTGGTGACGGCGGCGACCGCCCAATGGCACGACCGGGAATGGTTGGAACAGCACATGCCCGCCGATGCCGGTTTCACGCTCGAAGACTGGACCACCCGGATGTCGACGCTGATCGTCACCGGGCCGAAATCCCGCGAGATCCTCGCCGGTCTCACCGAGGCCGACCTGACCCTGCCGTGGCTCTCCTTCCAGGAAAGCGAAATCGCCGGGCATTGGTGTGCGCTCTTGCGGGTGAGCTTCGCCGGTGAACTGGGCTGGGAGGTTCATGCCGAAAACGCCGCCATACCCGCGATCTATGAGGCGGTGCTCGGTGCAGGGGCGACGCCCTTCGGCATGTATGCGCTGAACGCGCTGCGGCTGGAGAAGGGCTATCGCGCCTGGAAGGGCGATCTATCGACCGACTACACCTTGTTCGAAGGTGGGCTCGACCGTTTCGTCAAACTCGACAAGCCGCAGGATTTCCCCGGCAAAGCAGCACTTCAGAACGAGAAACAGCAGGGCGTGAAGAAACGCTTTGTCACGCTCACGGTCGAGGCGGGCGAGGCCGACGCGCCCTATATGTCGACGCTCTGGCATGGCGATGAGGTGGTGGGCGAAACCACCTCGGGCGGCTGGGGCTACCGGGTGAACAAGTCCATTGCGCTGGGCATGTTGCGCGCCGATCTGGCGGTGCCGGGGACCGAGCTGGAGGTGGATATCTACGGCCAGCGCTGCAAGGCCCGGGTCGAAGAGGATGCGCCCTTGTGGGATCCGCAGAACGAAAGATTGCGGGCGTGAGCGCCGGTTGCCCGAACGTGATGGAGAGTAAATCATGACCAATCTGCCCTCGGAAGCCCGCGTCGTCATCATCGGGGGCGGCGTCTCTGGCTGTTCCGTCGCCTATCACCTGGCCGAACGCGGCTGGAAGGACATCGTGCTGCTGGAACGCAAGACGCTGACCTGTGGCACCACCTGGCATGCCGCCGGTCTGATCGGTCAGTTGCGCCCGAATGAGAACATGACGCGGCTGGCGAAGTATTCCGCCGATCTCTACAACCGGCTGGAGGCCGAAACCGGCGTCGCCACCGGCATGAAGGTGACCGGCTCACTGACCGTGGCGCTGACCGATCACCGGCGCGAGGAGATCCTGCGCCAGGCGAGTTTGGCCCGCGCTTTTGGCGTCGAGGTGGAGGAAGTCTCGCCCGAAACCGCGCGGGATATGTGCCCCTATCTGACGGTCGAGGATGTGGTCAGCGCGGTCAGCCTGCCGGGGGACGGGCAATGTGATCCGGCGAACATCGCCATGGCGCTGGCCCGGGGCGCCAAGCAGCGCGGGGCGCAGATTGTCGAAGGCGTGAAGGTGACCAGCGTCACCGACGATGGCGCCCGGGTCACCGGCGTCGAATACACCGACAAAAACGGCAATGCAGGCACGATCAAAGCCCAGCACGTGGTCAATTGCGGCGGCATGTGGGGCCGGGATCTGGCGGCACAATCGGGCGTGACCCTGCCGCTTCATGCCTGCGAACATTTCTACCTCTTGACCGAGCCGGTGGACGGGCTGACGCAAATCCCCGTGCTGCGGGTGCCGGACGAATGCGCCTATTACAAGGCCGATGCGGGCAAGATGATGCTGGGGGCGTTTGAACCGAAGGCCAAACCCTGGGGCATGGGCGGCATTCCCGAGGATTTCGAATTCGACAGTCTTCCGGAAGATTTCGACCATTTCGAACCGATCCTTGAGATGGCCATGCACCGGATGCCGCTCTTTGAAACCGCCGGCGTGCATACGTTCTTCAACGGGCCGGAAAGTTTCACGCCGGACGACAAATACTATCTCGGCGAAGCGCCTGCGCTCAGGAATTACTGGATCGCGGCAGGCTACAATTCCATCGGCATCGTGTCCTCGGGCGGTGCCGGCATGGCGCTTGCGGCCTGGATGGACGAAGACGCCGCGCCCTTCGATCTCTGGGATGTGGACATTCGCCGCGCGCAACCCTTCCAGCGCAACCGCCGCTATCTGAAGGAACGGGTCAGCGAAACCCTCGGCATGCTTTACGCCGACCACTACCCGTTCCGGCAGGTGACCACATCGCGCGGCATCCGCCGTTCGCCGGTGCATGCCCATCTGGAAGCCGCAGGCGCCGTTTTTGGCGAAACCGCCGGTTGGGAACGGGCCAACTGGTTCGCCAATGAGGGTGAGGCGCGGGAGTATCAGCACGACTGGCATCGGCAGAACTGGTTCGACAATCAGCGCGCCGAGCAAATGGCGATGCGGACAGGTGTCGGCCTGCTGGACATGTCCTCCTTCGGCAAGATCCGGGTCGATGGGCCGGGCGCGCTGACCTTCCTGCAACGGGTCTTTGCGGGCAATCTCGATGCGCCCGTTGGCACCATCACCTATGGGCAGATGCTGAACGAAAAGGGCGGCATCGAATGCGACCTGACGGTGACCCGGCTGGGCGAAACCGCCTTCCTTCTGGTGGTGCCCGCCGCCACGGTTCAGCGCGATCTGGCCTGGCTCAAGCGCAACCTGAAAGACGAGGCGGTCGCCATTCTCGACGTCACCTCGGGCGAGGCGGTCTTTCCGCTGATGGGGCCGAAGGCGCGGGATGTGCTGGGGGCCGTGTCGCCGGATGATTTTTCCAACGAGGCCTTCGCCTTTGGCACCGCCCGCGAGGTGGAAATCGGCATGGGGCTCGCCCGCGCGCACCGGATTTCCTATGTGGGCGAGCTGGGATGGGAGCTTTATGTCTCTGCCGATCAGGCCGCCCATGTGTTCGAAACACTCACCGAGGCGGGCGCCGATCACGGGCTGAAACTCTGCGGGTTGCACGCGATGGACAGTTGCCGGATCGAGAAGGGCTTTCGCCATTTCGGCCATGACATCACCGATGAGGATCATGTGGTCGAGGCGGGTCTTGGCTTTGCGGTCAAGACCAAGGCGAAACCCAGCTTCATCGGCCGCGATGCGGTGATCCGGAAACGCGAAGAGGGCGTGGCGCGCCGCATGCTCCAGTTCAAGCTAACCGATCCCGAGCCGATGCTGTTCCACAATGAACCGCTGGTGCGCGATGGCGAGATCATCGGCATCGTCACCTCGGCCAACTACGGGCATGCGCTCGGCGGCGCCATCGGCATGGGATATGTGCCCTGCCAGGGCGAAAGCGCGGATCAGGTGCTTGCCTCCAGCTATGAAATCGAGATCGCGGGGACGCGGGTGGCCGCCGAGGCCAGCCTTGCGCCGATGTACGACCCGAAAGCGGAGCGGATGAAGGCCTGATGTCGCGAACGGGTTAGACCCGGTCGCAGATGCGCGCTCCCATGGCTCATGTGCCAAAAAGGGAGTGAGGACATGGCGATAGAGGTGGATCCGTGAGCCGCAGGGCAGGCGGGCGCGCAGCGCGCGTGGCGCTGCGCGCGGCCCCTCTGGCCGAGGAATTGCGGCCGGTGCGCGCGGGGCTGAAGGGCGGGCAATATGCGCCCCTGAGTGACGCCGACGTGGCCCGCATCCACGCTGCCGCCCTCGATGCGCTGGAAACCATCGGCCTCGCCGATGCGCCGCCCTCGGGCGTCGCGGCGATGGTCGCGGCGGGGGCGCGGCAGGGCGAGGACGGGCGGCTCTATTTCCCCCGTGCGCTGGTCGAGGACATGCTGGCCAAGGCGGCCCGCAACATCACATTGCCCGCCCGCGATCCGAAACACGACCTGCATCTTCAGGAAAACCGCGTCCATTACGGCACCGCAGGCGCCGCCGTGCATATGGTCGATCCTTTCACCAAGGAGTATTCCGACCCCACGGCGCAGGATCTCCACGATGCCGCGCGGTTGGTGCAGCATCTGGACAATATCCACTTCCTGCAGCGCCCTCTGGTCTGCCGCGACATTGCCGACAATCTCGAACTCGACCTCAACACGATCTACGCCTGCGTTGCGGGCA
Source organism: Silicimonas sp. (assembly GCA_025800205.1). Taxonomy (GTDB): domain Bacteria; phylum Pseudomonadota; class Alphaproteobacteria; order Rhodobacterales; family Rhodobacteraceae; genus CALKXV01. The sequence continues at coordinate 4,145 of JAOXSD010000272.1, forward strand.
CGACGAAACATATCGGCACGTCGTTTTCGGATCCCTCTCATGTGGCGCCTGCCATGGAGTTGATCCACATGCTGGCCGGTGGTGAAGAGGCCTGGCGCGCGCGGCCCTTCGTCTCGAACTCGAACTGCTTCGTCGTGCCGCCGATGAAATTCGCCGAGGAAAGCTGTGTGGCGATGGAACATTGCATCCGCGCAGGCATGCCGGTGCTGCTTTTGTCGGCGGGGCAGGCGGGCGCCACAGCCCCCGCGCCGATCGCCACCGCCATTGTGCAGGCTGTGGCGGAATGTCTGGCGGGGGTGGTCTATGTGAACGCCATCGCACCGGGCCATCCGGCGGTTTTCGGCACCTGGCCCTTCGTGTCGGACCTGCGCACCGGGGCCATGTCCGGCGGTTCCGCCGAACAGGCGCTCTTGACCGCAGGTTGCGCCCAGATGCACCGCTTCTATGGCCTGCCCGGCGGGGCGGCGGGGGGCATGGCGGATGCGAAACTGCCCGACATGCAGACCGGCTGGGAACAGGCGATCACCAATGTGCTGGCGGGGCTCTCCGGCCTCAACATGGTCTATGAGGCGGCGGGCATGCAGGCCTCGCTTCTGGGCTTCTGTCTGGAGAGCCTTGTCCTGGGCGACGATCTGGTCGGGCAGGCGCTGCGCTGCGTGCGCGGCATCGAGGTGACCGAGGATTCGGTGTCGATCGAGACCATGCGGCAGGTCTGTCTGGAGGGGCCGGGGCATTATCTGGGCAGCGACCAGACCCTGGCGCTGATGCAGACGGAATACACCTATCCGGTGCTGGGCAACCGGATGAGCCCGAAGGAATGGAACGAGGCGGATCAGCCGGAACTGCTGCCCGCGGCACGGATGCGGAAGGAGGCGATCCTGGCGGAGGCGCCATTGCAGGTGACAGCGGAGATGGACCGGGCGGTGCGGGAGCGGTTCGCGATCCACTTCTGAGCTGTGGTGCGGAGGTCTGCAGCGATCCCCGCGCCAGCCCGCCTCTTTGGGCGCGCGCTCGCGATGGGGGCGCGAACCTCTGAGGGAAGGTGCCGATGTCACGATTGGTGCAGGGGGTCACCTATCGGATGGGCCACCCCGGGAGCTGTCACTGGCGCGGCTTGCGCTTCGGTTCTGACCGCCGGACATGCGTATTTTTGCAAGGGTGAAGGCCACAGGCGGCGCGCCAATGTCGGTTCCGCCCCGCATCCGGCAAATGCGAGCGGCGGCATGGCCGGTCGCGAGACTTGTCCCCCGCCGCGCCCGGGGGTAAGGGCAGAGCAGAAAAGGAGAGCTGCCCCATGACCTTTGACCGTTCCGTGAAAATTGCGCCTTCCATCCTGGCTGCCGATTTCGCCGATTTCGGGCGCGAGATCGAAGCGGTGGAGGCGCAGGGCGCCGACTGGATCCATGTGGATGTGATGGACGGGCATTTCGTGCCCAACCTGACCTTTGGCCCGCCCCTGGTGAAGGCGATCCGCAAACACATCAAGACGGTCATGGACGTCCATCTGATGATCTCGCCGGTCGATCCCTATATCGACGCTTTCGCCGATGCCGGCGCCGATGTGCTGACCGCCCATGTGGAGGCGGGGCCGCATATTCACCGCACGCTGCAGGCCATTCGCGGCGCGGGCATGAAGGCGGGGCTGGCGCTGAACCCGGGCACCTCGGTCGAGGTGGCGGCACCGCTTCTCGATCTTTGCGATCTGGTCTGCGTGATGACCGTGAACCCGGGGTTCGGCGGGCAGAGCTTCATCATGAGCCAGCTGACCCAGATCAAGCAGCTGCGCGAGATGATCGGCGACCGGCCGATCCATATCGAGATCGACGGTGGTGTCGACCCGGTGACCGCACCGCTGGTCCGTGCGGTGGGCGCCGATGTGCTGGTGGCGGGCTCTGCGGTGTTCAAGGGCGGGTCGGTGGCCGATCCCGCACCCTATGGCGAGAACATCTGCGCCATTCGCGCGGCGGCCGGGTAGCGGGGCGATGGCGGCGCTGACCCCACCGGTCTGCGACTTCGGCTGGCCTGCGCCCGGGTTCGACCTGCCGGCCACCGATGGGGCGCGCTATGGGTTTGCGGATGTGGCCGGGCCGAAGGGCACGCTGATCATGTTCATCTGCAATCACTGTCCTTTCGTGCTGGCGGTGCTGGACCGGATGATCCGGGATGCGCGCGATCTGGCGCCCCTGGGCATTGGCGTCGCGGCGATCTGTTCCAATGATGCGGTGGCCTATCCGGCGGACAGTTTCGAGGCGATGGGAGAGTTGGCGGCGGCGCGGGGCTTTCCCTTCCCCTATCTTCATGACGCGGATCAGAGCGTCGCGCGGGCCTATGATGCGGTCTGCACGCCGGATTTCTTCGGTTTCGATGCCGACGGCGGCCTGCAATATCGCGGTCGGCTTGATGCCTCGCGCCACCAGGCGGCCCCGGAAGGCGTGCGGCGCGAGCTTTTCGAGGCGATGGTGCAGATTGCCGAAACCGGAGCGGGGCCGCGGGATCAGGTGGCCTCGATCGGCTGTTCGATCAAGTGGCGGGACATTTAGCCCCAGAGACCGCGGCGCACCAGGTTCAGCCCGATCATCAGAAAGACGAACATGACCGCCTTGCGGAAGGCGGTTTCGGACAGGCGGTTGCGCATGTATTCGCCGCCCAGCATGCCCGCGAGCGTCGGCAGGATCAGGGCGCAGGACAGAAGCGCCACCGGACCGGTGACAAAGCCCTCGCGCACATAGCCGGCCGCCAGCGGCAGCGAGCCGGTGAACAGCAGAAGGCCCGAGGCGCGGATGAATTCCTCCTTGTCGACCCCGCGCGAGGTCAGGTGGATCACGATCGCGGGCAGCCAGACCGAGGTGAGCCCGCCCAAGACGCCGGCAAAGCAGCCCATGACGATCTGTGCCGGGCGGTCGAACCGGTCGGGGACCGAGGGGATCACGTCGAAGACATTGAGCAGGACGAAGATCAGCACCGTGATGCCGAGGGTCAGAAGCAGGGTTTCTTCCGAGGCATCGGCCGAGAGCGACAGCACGACGGGCACCAGGATCACCAGGCAGACCATGAAGGGCAGGTAGCGTTTGACCGCGCCAAATGCGCCCCCCACACGCCACATCTGCATGATATTGCCCGCAAAAATCGGAAAGAACGCGGCGGCGAACGCGGTCCGCGGATCGGTGAAGAAGGTCAGGATGCCAAGGGCGGTCATCGGCAGGCCGAGCCCCGCAACGCCCTTCACGGTCCCGGCCACCAGAAAGGCGGCAATCACGATCCAAAGGGCGGGGAGGGCGTCGATCATGGTCGAGGCTTTCTTGCTGTTGGTCTGGGGGGCAGGGTCACGCGACCAGCGCCTCGGCTTTCTTCAGATCGACGGAGACAAGCTGGCTGACGCCCTGTTCGCCCATGGTCACACCGAACAGCCGGTCCATCCGCGCCATGGTGACGGCGTGGTGGGTGATGATCAGGAAACGGGTTTCGGTGCGCCGGCACATCTCATCAAGGAGATCGCAGAACCGGGTGACATTGGCATCATCCAGCGGCGCGTCGACCTCGTCGAGCACGCAGATCGGCGCCGGGTTGGCGAGGAAGACCGCAAAGATCAGCGCCAGCGCCGTCAGGGTCTGTTCGCCGCCCGACAAGAGCGACAGGGTCGAGAGTTTCTTGCCCGGCGGCTGGCACATGATTTCCAGACCGGCCTCCAGCGGATCATCGGATTCCACCAGCACCAGTTTCGCCTCGCCGCCGCCAAAGAGGTGCTTGAACAGCATGGAGAAGTTGTTGTTGACCTGATCGAACGCCTCCAGGAGCCGCTCGCGACCCTCCTTGTTGAGGCTGGCGATGCCCGCACGCAGGGTGCGGATCGCCTCCTCCAGATCGGTCTTTTCGTTGATCAGGGTGGCGTGCTCTTCCTCGACCTCGCGGGCGTCTTCCTCGGCGCGCAGGTTGACGGCGCCAAGCGCGTCGCGGGAGCGGCGGAGGCGGGCCACGTCGGCTTCGATCTTTTCGGCCGACGGCAGTTGCTCGGGATCGGCGTCGAGGCTTTCCAGAAGCGCGTCGGGTGTCGTTTCCTGATCTTCCGCGATCCGCTCGGCGGCCTGGGCGACGGTTTCGCGGGTGGCCTCGAACCGGGCGCCGGCGGCGGCGCGGGCTTCGCGGGCCTCGGAGGCGTGGCGCTCGCTGTCGCGCTCGGCATCCTTCGCGTCCCGTTCGGCGGTTTCGCCCAGGGCCAGCGCATCGGCGGCGGCCGCACGGCGGTTTTCCGATTTCTCCAGATCGCCGGCGAGTGCGGCGCGTTCTTCCGCAAGGCGACCGGGCACCGCCTGCGCGTCGCTCAGTTCCGCTTCCGAGGTTGCGCGGCGTTCGGCCAGTTCGGCCATCCGCGTGTCGGCGTTTTGCAACCGGCCATCCCAGGTGCCGCGCTCCTTGGCGATTTCCGTCAGGCGGCGGGCGCGCGCCTCGCCTTCGCGCTTCAATTCGTCATGGGCGGAGCGTTTGGCCATCATGGTCATCCGCGCCGCCTCGACGGTCATCTTGATGTCCTCGGCCTTGGCGCGCAGGGTGGCAAGATCGTCCAGCTCGCCAAGCGCGGTTTCGGCCTGGGCGAGCGAGGTGCGGGCGGCGGTGGCCTCGTCCCCGTGGCGGTTGACGGCCAGATCGGCGGCTTCCCGTTTGCCGGCCGAGATATTGCGGTCGGCTTCGAGCCGGGAGAGGGCGCGGTTGGCTTCCGTCAGCGCATGGTCGGCGGATTTGCGGGCGTTGCGGGCGTCTGCGACCTGCGCAACCCTTTGATCCATCTCGGCTTTCAGAAGGTCATGGGCCTTGGCGGCGCCATCGGCCCGCGCGGTCGCCTCGACCAGATCCTGCTTGAGTTCCTGCAGACGGTTCATCTGCTCCAGACGCAGGGCGGCGGCGGAGGGCGCGTCGCCGGCACCGGCGCGGAACCCGTCCCAGCGCCAGAGCGAGCCATGTTTCGAGACCAGCCGCTGGCCCGGTTTCAGGGCGGCTTGCAATTCGGGCCCGTCGGATTCCTCGACCAGACCGACCTGGGAGATCCGCCGCGCCAGCACCTCGGGCACATTGACGAACACGTTGAGCGAGGCGACGCCTTCGGGCAGGGTCTGGGCGTTTGAATAATTCGGCAGGGCGGCCCAGCCGGACGGGCTGTCGCCTTCGATAACGGGCGCGCGCAGGTCGTCGGCCAGCGCCGCGCCCAGGGCTTTTTCATAGCCCGATTTGACGCTGAGCAGATCCATCACCTGACCGCCTTCGGCGGTGTCGCGGTCGACGAGTTTGGCCAGCGCCGCCACCTCGGCCTGCAGCGCCTTGACCTCGCCTTCGGCGGCGGAGCGCCCGGCGCGGGCGTCGGCTTCCTTGGCCTGGGCGGTTTCGCGGGCCTCATCAGCGGCGGTGAGCGCGGCCTCGGCGGCACTGGCCGCATCGCTTGCGATTTTCAGCGTGGTTTCGGAGGAGCCGAAGGCGGCTTCGGCCTTTTCGAGATCGGCGCGGGCGCTGGCGGCTTCGGATTTGGCGCGCGCTTCGGCGGCTTCGGAGCGCTCCAGCGTCTTGCGGGCATCCGACGCGAGACGTTCCGCCGATTGGTGCCGGGCCGCGAGCCGCGCCACATCTTCGGTCAGTTGCGAATGGGCGGTTTCCTGATCCTGCAGGATGCGCGCGGCCTCCTGCGCCTCGCCATGGGCGGTTTCCAGCGCGGCCTCTTGGCCATCGCCCGCTTCCGTCAACTCGGCCTCTTCCTCGGTCAGGGCGGTGAGCGTCTTTTGCGCGTCGGCGTTCAGATCGCTTTCGCGGTCGGCGTCGCGGGTCAGTTGCGCGATCCGGCTTTCGAGCGTGGTGATCGTCTTCGTGGCGCGGTCTTCCTCTTCGCTGAGTGCTGAGACCCGCAATTGCAGACGCGCCAGCACGGCCGCCGCGATGGCCTCTTCTTCGCGCAGGGGCGGCAGGGCCTCTTCGGCCTTGGCGCGGTCGCCGGTCGCCTGACGGGCCAGCCGTTCGGCCTCGGCCGCGAGGCGCGAACTTTCCGCAAGGGCGGTTTCGGCGCCAATGCGCGCGTTCTCGGCTTCGCGCCAGCGCAGATAAAGCAGCAGCCCTTCGGCATGGTGCAATTGCTTGCCCACTTCGCGATAGCGCGCGGCCTGTTTGGCCTGGCGCGCCAGGGTGGCGATCTGGCCCGCAAGCTGCTCGATCACGTCATCGACGCGGGTGAGGTTGGTCTCGGCGCCCTTGAGCTTCAGTTCGGCCTCGTGGCGGCGCTGATAGAGACCGGAAATGCCGGCCGCTTCTTCAAGGATGCGGCGCCGCGCCTGGGGTTTGGCGTTGATCAGCTCCGAAATCTGACCCTGACGCACGAGGGCCGGGGAATGGGCGCCGGTGGAGGCATCGGCAAAGAGCATCTGCACGTCGCGGGCGCGGGCATCCTTGGCATTGACCTTGTAGGCCGAGCCCGCGTCGCGGGTGATCCGGCGGATCACCTCGAGCGTGTCGAGATCGTTGAACCCGGCGGGGGCCAGACGGTCGGAATTGTCGAGCACCAGCTGGACTTCGGCAAAGTTGCGCGCAGGCCGGGTGGAGGCGCCGGCGAAGATCACGTCTTCCATCCCGCCGCCGCGCATCGCCGTGGGGCGGTTTTCGCCCATCACCCAGCGCAGTGCTTCGAGCAGGTTCGACTTGCCACAGCCATTGGGCCCGACCACGCCGGTGAGACCATCGGCGATCACCAGATCGGTGGGGTCGACAAAGCTTTTGAAGCCGTTGAGACGGAGGCGGGTGAAGCGCAAGGGCCGGGTCCGTGTGTGATTCCTCGAGTTCGGCAAGTTTCGGGAGCGCGGGGCGCAGAGTCAACGCGGAACCCCAAGGGGGAGGGGGAGCTCGGCGATTATCCACAAGATATTGCCGTCGCAGGCCCGCTGGTGCACCTTGCGCCCATGAGTGAGACCCTTGTGATTCCCGACCGGATCGATCCGGCGCGCGCCTGCGCCCTGATGGCCACCCTGGGCAGTGATGCCCGCCCCGGCATCGGTGATCCGCTGCCGCCGCTGGCCCATTTCGCCTTCTTCTGGGATCCGGTGACCGAGGACCACATCGGCCCCGACGGGCATGCGAAACTGGGCGGGCTGATCCCCGATCTGGGCCTGCCGATCCGCATGTGGGCCGGGGGGCGCTTTGCCTTTCATACGGAGTTTCGCGCGGGTGTGGCGGCGGAACGCAAGTCCAGCCTCCTTGGCATCACCCGCAAGGAAGGGCGCAGCGGCAAGCTGGGCTTTGTCACCCTGCGCCACGACATCCGGCAGCGCAACGGGCTGGTGCTGAGCGAAGAGCAGGACATCGTCTACCGCGAACCCGGCGCGATCCGGTCCGAACCGCCCATCGAGCAGGGTGAGGCCGATGAGCGCAGGGCGCTAAAGCTCTCCGAAGTCACGCTTTTTCGCTATTCCGCCGTCACGTTCAACGGCCATCGCATCCACTATGATGCCGAATATTGCCGGGCGGAAGGCTATCCGGGTCTTGTGGTGCACGGCCCGCTTCTGGCCACGAAGCTGGCCGGGTTTGCCGCCGAGAGCCAGGGCGGGCTTGCGCGGTTCTCTTTCCGGGCGACCGCGCCGCTGTTCATCGGAGATGTGGCCTGGCTTTGCCGCGCCGGGCGGCGCTATTGGGTCGAAGGGCCCGGGCGCAGGATCTGCATGGAGGCGGAAGCGGCCTGAGGGGAGGCCGCAACCCAGTTGCGGACAATTTGAGTTAAATTGCCGTGGTGCCGGATGTTCCCCCGTCCTCCCACCCCTATCCTCCCGGGCGTTGCGTTAACGCTTGATTAAGCATGTTAAGGCAAGGATTTGGTTTTTCTGAGGAATCGCGGTTTTTCTGTGCTGTGCTGTGCTGTGCTGTGCTGTGCTGTGCTGTGCTGTGCT
>JAOXSD010000284.1 GCA_025800205.1 Silicimonas sp.
AAAAAACGCACCGCCGAAGCGGTGCGCTCATTCTTCGGATCAGGGCGCCCCTACAGCCCCCACTTCTCCCGGGTCGCTTCAAAGAACCCCTTGGCCTGTTTCACCTTGACCCAGTTGTTCACGTAGTTGATCCAGACCTGATCATCCTGCGGCAAAAGCATCGCAATCGGCGTTGGCGAGCGCGGCTCGGTGCCGGGCACCTGCACCACGCCGTGCTTTTCGGTGAGCGTCGCGCCTTCGATATTCGAGGTGATGAAGACATCCGCCCGTCCCGACAGCACCTCCTGGAAGCCGCGCGCAGGCGCTTCGACCACCTTGATGTCGGCGTCGGGGAACCAGCTGCGCACCATGCCTTCGAAGGAGGTGCCGAGCGTCGTCGCCACCTTGACTTCGGGCTGGTTGATCGAGGCATAGCCATCGAAATTGCCCGCCTTTTCCGGCATGGTGAAGGGCAGGATCTCCACCGCGATATAGCTTTCCGAGAAACCCGCCACCTTCATCCGCGCAGGCGAGATCGAGGCGGATCCGGTCATGTGATACTTGCCCGCGACCACGCCATTCACGAGCGTTTTCCAGTCGGTGGGCACGAATTCCACCTCGACGCCCAGATCCTTGGCCAGCTCCATCGCCACGTCGATGTCATAGCCCTTGTAGCTGTTCGAGGCCGGGTCGCGCACCGACATCGGGTTCCAATCGCCGGTGGTGCCGAATTTCAGCACCCCGCTGTCGAGGATCTCGTTCAGGGCCGATTGCGCCTGTACGGACGCCGCCAGGCTCAGGCTGATCGCCCCGGCCGCCAGGGCCGTCATCCAGTGTTTCATCTCGTCTCTCTCCGCTGTTGTGTGATCTTGTTGTTTGTGATCCCCTTGAAACTGCCGGTATTCCCGGCCAAAGCTCAAGGGCTAACTTGGCCCAGCGCCGGACGGGGGACAAATGACCGAATGCGCCATCGAAATGGACGCGGTGAACAAGTGGTTCGGCGATTTCCATGTGTTGAAGGACATAAATCTAAAGGTCCGCACCGGCGAGCGGGTGGTGATTTGCGGCCCCTCGGGTTCCGGCAAATCCACCGTGGTGCGCTGCATCAACCGGCTGGAGCCCCATCAAAAAGGCGTGATCCGCCTGATGGGCGCGGAGGTGGGTGCGCGGCCCGAAGACCTGCGCGGTGATGTGGGCATGGTGTTTCAGGGCTTCAACCTCTTTCCCCATCTGTCGGTTCTGGAGAACCTGGTGCTGGGGCCGATGAAGTCACGCGGCCTGTCGCGCAGCGAGGCCGAGGCGCGGGCGCGGGATTACCTCAAGCGCGTGCGCATCCCCGAACAGGCCGACAAGCGGCCGGGGCAATTGTCGGGCGGTCAGCAGCAGCGGGTGGCGATTGCGCGGTCGCTCTGCATGGAACCCAAGGTGATGCTCTTTGATGAACCCACCTCGGCGCTGGACCCGGAGATGATCGCCGAAGTGCTCGACGTGATGGTGGAACTGGCCGAAGAGGGGATGACCATGGTGGTGGTGACCCACGAGATGGGCTTTGCCCGCAAGGTGGCCGATCAGATGGTCTTCATGGACGGCGGCGAGATTGTCGAGGCCGCGCCGCCCGGCGAGTTTTTCGAGGCGCCGAAATCCAGCCGCTGCCGCACCTTCCTGAACCAGATCCTGAGCCATTGATGCGCGCCCTGAAACCGATCCTCGCCCTGACAGCGCTCCTGGCGCTGGCCAGCTGTTCGTCCTCCACTACCTGGGGCTGGTACGTGATCGACCCGCGCACGCCCGCGGGATGGACCAATATCAAATTCCTGATCGGCGGCATGGGGGCGACGATCCTGATTTCGGTGATAGCCGCCGCACTTTCCATGACCATCGGCCTGCTGGTGGCCTTGCCGGGCCTTTCGTCGCGCTGGTACTGGCGCCTGGTGAACCGGGTCTACGTGGAATTCATCCGTGCGATCCCGCTACTGCCCATGCTCTTCTGGGTCTTCTACGGGCTGCCGATCATCTTCCGCTCCATGGGGCTGAACATCCCCATTGATCCGTTCTGGGGCGCGGTGATCACACTGGCCTTGTCCGACAGCGCCTTTACCGCCGAGATCTATCGCGCGGGCATCCAGTCGATCGCGCGCGGCCAGACCGAAGCGGCCCAGACCATCGGGCTGAATGCGCGCCAGACCATGCGCTACGTGATCCTGCCGCAGGCGATCCGCCGCATCCTGCCACCCCTGGCCAACCAGTTCATCTACATCGTGAAAATGTCGGCCTTTGCTTCGGTGATCGGCATGCAGGAACTGACACGGCGCGCCAATGAGCTGGTGGTGACGGAGTACCGCCCGCTGGAAATCTACACACTTCTGATACTGGAATATCTGGTGCTGGTCCTGGTGATCAGCGCAGGCGTCCGCTGGCTCGAGCGGCGCATGGGCTCTGACGAAAGGGGATAGAATGGACTGGACACCGTTCATGGAGGAAACCACCGGGAACATCACGCGGCTCGCCCGCGAGATCCCCGGCACCGCCAAGGCGTTTCACGCCATGGGGCAGGCGGCCAAGACCGACGGCGCGCTCACGGAGCAGACCAAGGAGCTGATCGCGCTCGGCATCGCCATCGCCACCCGCTGCGACAGTTGCATCGGCTTTCACGTCACCTCGCTGGTGCGCCTGAAACTGACCCGGGAGCAGCTGACCGAGGCGCTGGCCATGGCAACCTATATGGGCGGCGGGCCGTCTTACGCCTATTCCGCCAAGGCGCTGCAATATTACGACGAACTCACCGGTGCGGGCGACTGAGGCCTGCGCCATTTTCCGCGCCCGGGCTGCATTTTTCCCTCGCGCTTTCCCGATGGATCGTCTATTCGGACCTCCGAACTTGGTACGCACCCGTAGCTCAGCTGGATAGAGCGCTGCCCTCCGAAGGCAGAGGCCAGAGGTTCGAATCCTCTCGGGTGCGCCACTTCTCCGATCCCCGCCGTATCATTGAACGTCGATCCGACGCTGCTGGGGGATCATCCT
>JAOXSD010000287.1 GCA_025800205.1 Silicimonas sp.
GCGGTGCGTTCTCCGGCAAGGATCCCACCAAGGTGGACCGTTCGGCGGCCTATGCGGCGCGCTATCTGGCGAAAAACGTGGTCGCGGCGGGTATGGCCAAGCGCTGCCTGATCCAGCTCTCCTATGCGATCGGCGTGCCGAAACCCCTGTCGATCTATGCCGACACCTATGGCACGGGCGAGGTGACGGATGCCGAAATCGAAGCCGCCGTCGCCCAGGTGATGGATCTCAGCCCGCGCGGCATCCGCGAACATCTCTCGATGAACCGCCCGATCTATCAGCGCACCGCGGCCTATGGCCATTTCGGTCGCGCGGCGGAAGCCGATGGCGGGTTTTCCTGGGAGAAGACCGATCTGGTCGACGCGCTGAAAGCGGCGATCTAAGATAGGGGCAGGGCGGCGGCAGAGCCGCCCACCTCAAGGGGAAGAGCGACGGAGACCATGTCGGACAAGATTTTCACCGTCGCCATCGATGGCCCGGCGGCTGCGGGCAAGGGCACCATTGCGCGGGCCATCGCCCAGGGGTTCGGCATGGCGCATCTGGACACCGGATTGCTCTACCGTGCGGTCGGACGCCGGGTGCTTGATGGCACGCCTGCAATCATCGCCGCCTCCACCCTGCGCCAACGCGATCTGGCCCGGTCCGATCTGCGCACCCCCGAAGTGGCGGCCGCGGCCAGCGAAGTGGCCGCCGATCCGGATGTGCGCGAGGCCCTGGTCGCCTTCCAACGCGATTTCGCGCGCAGGCCCGGTGGCGCCGTGCTCGATGGCCGCGACATCGGCACGGTGATCTGTCCCGAAGCGGATGTGAAGTTCTTCGTCACTGCCGATGACGCCACCCGTGCACGGCGCCGGTTTCTGGAGTTGCAGGCCTCCGGCCACACGATCACCGAGGCCGAGGTGCTGGAAAACATCCGCATCCGCGACACGCGCGACGCCGCCCGCGATGCCGCCCCCATGGTGGCCGCCGAAGATGCGATGGCTTTTGATACGTCCGATCTCTCGATCGAAGAGGCGGTGGATCAGGCCCGCAAACTCGTGGCGGATGCGCTGAACGGGGGCTGAATGGCCGTTCTGCACCCCGAGATCCCGCAAGAGCAACGGGACGCCGCCGCGCGCCCCTTGCCGGGCATACAGCCCTTGCGAGAGGATTGGCTCCGCGTGGATGCCGCCTATGGGGGGCAGATGGCCGAACGGGCCCGCTTGCTGGCCGAACGGCGCGAGGATGTGCTGGGGCTCTGTCCCGAGGCCGAAGCGCCTGCCCGGGAATTGCTGGCGGTGGTGCTGGAAAAACTGGCGGCCCGTCCCGATTTCACCGTCGCAGGCGACAAGGTCACCCGCCCCGACGGGACCGAGGTGACAATCAACCCCGACGACCCGCTCCACACGCTCGGTCACCTGATCTGCGAAGACCTCTGCCTCCTGCAGAAACGCGGCGAGCGTCACGCGCTGACCGGCGCCGTTCTCTGTTTCCCCGCAGGCTGGAC
>JAOXSD010000290.1 GCA_025800205.1 Silicimonas sp.
CCGGTGCGGGCGAAGACGAGATCTATGCCCTGTTGCCCAACCCTCTGATCAACCAGACCGACCCGTTCCAGCCTGACCGTGATGTGCCGTCCGTGGCGCTTGGTCAGCCCATCTCGACCACCAACGCAGGAAAGGCGTTGAACCCCTATCCCGGCCTTCTGCGCAGCTACAAATTCGCCGTGACCTTCGGCGCTGACCCGGACGGCGGTGGCGGCGGGACACCTGCGCCCGCGCTGGTGGTCAACGGCTCCTTTGAAAAACCGAGTGTGGCCAATTGGGAGCTTCTCGACAGCATTCCCGGATGGGACGTGATCACCGGCCCGGCCGAGATCGACAATGCGATCTGGGCGGCCTCCGACGGAAGCCAGTCGATGGATCTCAACGGCAACGCGCCTGCCGTCGTCGCTCAGACCATCACCGGCCTGACACCGGGGGCGACCTACGCGCTGAGTTTCGACTATTCCATCAACCCGACCGCGCAGGCCAATGCGACGGCGGATGTCTCCATCAACGGAACGGTGGTGCTGAGCGTGACCGGCACGACCGATATGAAACCACCCGCCTATCAACAGGCCAGCGTCGAGTTCATCGTGCCGGCCAGTGGCCAGGCCACCATCGGTTTTTCCGGCACGTCGAGCGGCTCTGCCGGGGCGGTGATCGACAATGTCGAGATGACGGGCATCGGCGGAGGCGGCCCGGTGGAGCCTCCGGTGGAACCGCCCTCCGGCGGCGTGCCAGCCGACATTCCCGTGGTCAATGGCTCGTTCGAAGCCCCCGTGGTCGCCAATTGGGGCGCCTTCGATAGCATTCCCGGTTGGACCACGACCTCGGGGCCATTGGAACTCGACGGTGCGATCTGGCCTGCGGCCGAAGGCAGCCAGTCGATGGATCTCAACGGCAATGGCCCGGTCGGGCTTGAACAGGTCGTCACCGGCCTTACCCCCGGGGCGACCTATGCGCTCACCTATCAGTACGGTGTGCACACCGGGGCGACGTCATCGAAAACGGCCATCGTCTTCGTCAATGGCAATATCGCCGAGAACATCACCGCGACCACAGCGATGAAGCCGCCGAACTACACGTCGGGCCGGTATGAATTCACCGCCCCCGCATCGGGACAGGTGACGATCGGCTTTGCCGGCTCCAGCACCGGCTCCACCGGTGCGGTAATCGACAACGTGGAAATATCGCCCGCACCCTGAGGCCCGGTTGATCATGCGAGACAGGAGACGAGGGGCCCGCCGTGTCCCTTCGTTGAATGGTGCATGTGAGTCTTCTCGGTCTCATGTTCTGGGTAAATTCCCCGAGCAGGCCGAACATGATTGATGGGCCGACAGCGCTTTGCTTGTCTGTGCAGAATATAGTCCGGCCCTAAGAGGGTGCCGCCAATAACAAAGTTCATTTGGAACTGAAGACATGAGAGCAGGAATTTTATGCCGTCGTCTTGTGACGATCAGTCTATTCGTGGCCCTGTCAGCCTGTGGAATGGGAGACGGCACCGGGTGAGGCAACAGGCTTCTCGCCAACGGCGAGAATCCGGCGGGCCCCGGCGCCGAAGCCATCGCACAATTCCGGGCGGCGCTTGACCGGCGCGGTTCGACCCGGTCGCTGGGCAGTGACGAATTTCTGGGCGCGCAATCGACCGACGATCTGATCGTGCTGTCAGACCGGGGCGAGATCACGCTCAACCTCGTGAATGTGCCCCTTGAACAGGCCGCCCAGGCGGTGCTGGGCGACGCGCTGGGTCGGAATTTCGCGATCCAGCCCGGCATCACCGGCAATGTCACCCTGCAAACCTCGCGCCCGCTCAGCGATCGCGGGTGACAGTGTCCGGCTGGAACCGATCCCCAACCGCAACATCCTGCTGGTCTCCGGCAGCCGGGGCGACATCGGCGCCGCCCTTGATGCGATCAACCTTTTCGATGTCGATGTCCTCAAGGGAAAGTCGGTCGGGCTCTTCAAGATGAATGCGGCCGAACCCCAGGCCGTGGTGGAAGAGTTGAACCTGATTTTCGAGGCGCGCGAAGGCGGCAGCCTGCAGAACGTTGTGGATTTCGTTCCCTCCGACCGGCTGGGGGCGATCATCGTGATCACCTCCCGGTCGAAATATCTCACCGAGGCAGAACGCTGGATCCGCGATCTCGACCGCACGGCAGGCGGCGCCAAAAGGCGCCCCGTGGTCTATGCGCTGCAGAACCGCAATGCTGCCGATCTGGAGCCGATCCTGACGTCGATGCTGGGTGAAATCTCGGCCGAAGAAGAGCCGGCCGTCGAGGGGCAGCCGCGCGTGGTGGCGGATACGTCGAAGAATGCGATGATCGTCTGGGGGAATGACAGCGAACAGAATGCGTTTGCGCAACTGATCCGCACGCTCGACACCCAGCCGGTGCAGGTGCTGCTCGAGGCCACGGTCGCCGAGGTCACCCTGAATGACGAACTTGATTTCGGTCTGCGCTGGTTCTTCGAAAGCGGCGATGTCAGCTCCACCTTCACCAATGCCTCCACCGGAGCGGTCTCGGCGAACTTCCCCGGGCTTACGTTTCTTTTCCAGGGCACCGACGCGCGGCTTGCGCTCAATGCGCTGAATTCGGTGACCCATGTGAACGTGGTTTCTTCGCCTTCGCTTCTGGTGGTCGACAATCAGGAAGCCCGGCTGCAAATCGGCGACGAGGTGCCGGTGGCCACCCAGCAGGTGCGCGACACGACCGATCCCAACGCGCCGGTGGTCAATACGATCTCGTTCCGCGACACCGGCATCATCCTGAATGTGAAGCCACGTGTTTCGTCCTCGGGGCAGGTGGCGCTCGAAATCGAACAGGAGGTCAGCTCGGTTTCCAGCACCACCACTTCCGGCATTGACAGCCCGACGATTTCCCAACGCAAGATCAAGACCAATGTGGTGGTCTCGGATGGTCAGACCATCGCCCTTGGCGGGTTGATCGAGGAGGGGCGCAACCGCACCAATTCGAAAGTCCCCGGCGCCGGGGACATGCCGGTGTTCGGTGCGCTTTTCCGCAACAGGTCGGACCAGGTCGAGAAGACCGAACTGTTGGTGCTGATCACCCCGCGTGTGATCCGCAACGGGGCGGAAAGCCGCTCGGTCACCAATGAGTTGCGCAACCGCATTCAGGGGGCGAATGGTCTGGTCCGGCGCGGTATTCCGAAGCCCGACACCGGTCACAGGATT
>JAOXSD010000297.1 GCA_025800205.1 Silicimonas sp.
GCGGTGCCGCTGCCCAGTTCCGCGATCAGGTTCTGGGTATCCTCGACCCGCGCGGGCAGGAGGCCGTTGTTCACCGCATTGCTGGCAAAGATGTCTCCGAAGCTGGGGGCCACGACGACACGAATGCCAAAGTCGATCAGCGCATAGACCGCCGCTTCCCGGCTGGACCCGCTGCCGAAATTGCGCCCGGTGACCAGAATGCTCGCCTTCGGGTGTCGGTTGAGCGGGAAGTCCGAAACCGGCTCTCCCTCCCCATCGCGCCGCAGATCATGGAGCAGGAAATCGCCATAGCCGTCCGCACGAGGTGTCGACATGAACCGCGCCGGGATCAGCTGATCGGTGTCCACGTTTTCGCGGTCGAGCGCCAGCGCGGCGCCGCTATGGGTGGTCCAGCCCGCCATCACATCCGCCCCTTCAGCATGGGGCGCACATCGGTCAGATGGCCCGTGACAGCGGCCGCCGCGACCATGGCAGGTGACATCAGATGGGTGCGCGCGCCCCGGCCCTGCCGCCCCCGGAAATTCCGGTTGGTGGTCGAGGCACAGCGCCTGCCCGGCGCCACCGTATCGCCATTCATCGCCACACACATGGAACAGCCCGATGCGACCCATTCGAGCCCGGCTTCGGTAAAGACCTTGTCCAGCCCTTCCTCCTCGGCCTGCCGCTTCACCCCTTGCGATCCCGGCGACACCAACCCCGGCAC
>JAOXSD010000317.1 GCA_025800205.1 Silicimonas sp.
ATCGTCCGCAGCCTCGCCCCAAGGTGCTTTGACACGCTATGTGCGGCGATCAAGACTGCCCTCAACGCGATCAACCAACAAGAATGTGCAAACTACATCCAAAACTCTGGCTACGACCCAAACTGATCGGAAAAGACTCTAACACCTTCGGGAATCCACAACATGCCAAATCCTGTGATCGGCCTCGTCGGGGCCGGTGCCGCTACGTCTGTGATCGGCGCCAACAGCGCGAAGAAGGCCGCCGGTGCCGCATCTGACGCGCAGGTGGCCTCGACGGAAAAGGCTATTGATGAGCAGGCGCGCCAATTCGACAAGATTCAGGAGCTGTTCGCGCCGTTTGTCGAAAAGGGCACGGATTCCTTCATGGCGATGGCCGATCTGGTGGGTCTTGGCGGTCAGGAGGCGCAATCGGATGCCATCGCGGCAATCCAGTCGGGGCCGCAATACACCGCCGCTATGGATGCAGGCCGGGATGCGATCCTGTCCAGCGCATCGGCCACAGGCGGCTTGCGCGGCGGCAATACCGAAGCGGCACTGGCCCAGCTTGGCCCCGCAGTCCTCTCTCAATCGATCAGTGATCAATATGGCCGCCTGGGAGGCTTGGCGAGCATCGGCCAGGCGAGCGCTGCGGGTGTCGGCGCGGCCGGGCAGAATTTCGCAAATGCTTCCTCGCAACTCTACCAACAGCAGGGCGCGGCGCTGGCCGGAAACGCTCTTGCGCGCGGGAACGCAACGCAACAGGCGCTGGGTGGCTTCAATCAGGCGTTGGGCTTTGGGGCCAGGGGCGTGCTCAGGAGGCGTTCACCCGGTTTGCCGACCCGGGCGGCGATGTCGACCTTGGTGTCGGGGGCGGCGCCATGGGCCAGAAGATTGGTGGTGATCTGATCTGCGGCGCCGGTGCTCATGTAGAAGACCAGGGTGGTGCCCGGGTGCAGATGCCGGGCCCAGTCGGGGGCGGGATCGCCCGGCTGGCAGCGCCCGGTGGTCAGCACCAGCGTGTCGGTCTCGCCTCGTTCCGTGAGACCGCGCCCCAGCCGCGCGGCGGCGGCGCTGGCGGCGGTGATGCCGGGGATTATTTCCACCGGCAGGCCTGCGGCACAGGCGGCGGCGCATTCCTCGCCCGCGCGGCCGAAGATCGACGGGTCACCCGATTTCAGCCGCACCACCCGGCGGCCCTTGCGGGCCTCGGCCACCACCTGCGCGTTGATCCGGTCCTGGGGCAGGGCATGGGCGCCGGGGTGCTTGCCGACATAGATGCGTTCGGAGTCGCGCCGGGCCAGTTCCAGCACCTCCGGGTCGACCAGCCGGTCGTAGAAGATCACATCGGCCTCCTGCAGATGCTCGACCGCGCGCAGGGTCAGAAGGTCGGCCGCCCCGGGGCCTGCGCCGACGAGGGCGATCCGGCCGCTGCCCGCACCCGGGGTGGCGCCGGTTTCGAGGGCGGATTTCAGAAGCCGCGCGCCTGCGGTCTCCTCGCCTGCGGCAAAGAGCCGGGCCACCTCGCCCTTGAAGACCCAGGCCCAGAAGGCGCGGCGGTCGCGGGCGGGGATTTTCTGCGCCACGGCGCCGCGCAACCGGCCTGCGAGCGCCGCCAGCGCGCCGATCCGGCCGGGCAGCAGCGTTTCGATCCGGGTCTTGAGCGACCGGGCCAGCACCGGGGCGGTGCCTTCGGTGCCGATGGCCACGACCACCGGGTCGCGGTCGACGATGGAGGGGGTGGTGGCGTCGCAGAGATCGGGCCGGTCGACCACATTGACCAGCGCGCCATGGGCCTTGGCCACCCCGTGGAGCGCCATGTCGGCGCCCGGGCAGCCGGTGGCGATGAAGGTGAGCGCGGCCTGCTCGAAACTCGCGGCATCGAGCGGGCCCGGATGGTGAAGCGCCTCGCCCCGGGCCACCAGCCCGGCCAGTTCGGCGTCAAGCTCGGGAGCGGCCAGCAGGATCTGCGCATCGGTCTTGAGCACGAGGCGGGCCTTTTGCGCCGCCGCCTCGCCGCCGCCCGCGATCACGATCCGGCGGCCGCTGGTGCGCAGGAACATGGGAAAGGATTTCATCGCGGGTCTCCTATTCGGCGGCTTCGCGGCGCGAGAAGGCGGTGATCAGATCGGCGACTTCGGACCGGCAGGAGCCGCAATTCGTGCCTGCGGTGGTCTTGGTGCAGATGGTGTCCAGATCGGTGCCGTGGGTTTCGATCGCGCCGAGGATCGTGTTGCGCCCGACATTCATGCAGGCGCAGAGTGTCGGCCCGGGATCGGGGGCGGCCGCACCTGCGCGGGCGGCGAGCGCATCGGGGCTGGGCTGGCCGATCTGGCGGGCGATGTAGTCGCGGGCGACCGCGACCGGTTCGGGGGCGATGAAAAGGGCGGCTTCAAGGCGGCCATCGCAGGTGAAGCCGAACCGCATCCGCCCGGTGGCCGGGTCGGAAAAGATCTGTGCCCCGTCGGTGCGCCCGAAGAGCCGGGCGGCGAATTGCGCCCAGTCCCGGGGCGTGTCCTGCCCGGCCAGTTCAACCCGCCAGCCGGTGTCGCTGCGCACCCGCGCCCAATATTCCGCCTCGGGCACCGGGCGGGTGAGGGAGACCGCAAAGCCGTACCAGGCGGCATCGAATTTGCGGATCGCGACCACCGACGCCTTGCTTTCCGGCTGGCCCGACACCGGGTCCACATGGGCGGCGATCACTGCGCCGATGCGGGCGGCGGGCGCGGTTTCGCCGGTCCAGTGCATCGGTGCGAAGGGGGTGCCACGGGGCACATCCGAAGAGATCAGGACGCGCAGGATCGCAGTGCCGCTTGGGCTTTCGACCAGAGCCAGGTCGGCAGGGGCGAGACCCAGATCGGCGGCGTCTTCGGGATGGATCTGCAGGAAGGGTTCCGCCAGATGGCGCGACAGCCGGGCCGATTTCGCGGTGCGGGTCATGGTGTGCCACTGGTCGCGCAGCCGTCCGGTGTTGAGCCGGAACGGATAGCGCGGCGCCCGTTTGCTGAGCGGCGGACGATAGGTGACCGGCAGGAGATTGGCGCGACCCGAAGGGGTGTAGAAGCCGCCGTCGGCGAAGAAGCGACCGCCCTCGCGGGCGTCGGTCAGCGGCCAGCGCCGGGGGGGAAGGGCGGCATATTCGGCGTCGCTGAGTTCTTCGAGGGCGGAGATGTCGAAATCGCGGCCCAGGGCGCCTGCGTGGCGCGACAGGGCGGCATGTTCGCGAAAGACATCGGCGTGGGTTTTGAAATCGAAGGCGTCCCCCCATCCCATCCGGCGTCCGACCTCGGCATAGATGGCCCAATCGTGCCGCGCCTTTCCGGGGGCGGGCAGGGCGGCGCGCTGGCGGCTGATCGTGCGGTCGGAATTGGTGACGGTGCCGTCCTTTTCGCCCCAGCCGGTGGCGGGCAGAAGCACATCGGCCAGCCGCGCGGTGTCGGTCTCGGCATACATGTCGCTGACCACGACGAAGTCGCAGGTCTTGAGCGCCTCGGCCACTTCGCCCGTCTCAGGCAGGGAAACGACCGGGTTGGTGCAGGCGATCCAGAGCGCCTTGATCCGGCCTGCGCGCGCCGCCTTGAAAAGATCGACAGCCTTCAGGCCCGGGCGCTCCGCCAGGTCGGGGGCATTCCAGAACGCCTTGACCCTGTCCCGGTGGGCGGGGTTTTCCAGATCCAGATGGGCGGCCAGCATATTGGCCAGCCCGCCGGTTTCGCGCCCGCCCATGGCGTTGGGCTGACCGGTGACGCTGAGCGGACCGAGGCCCGGGCGCCCGATCCGGCCGGTGGCCAGATGGCAGTTGAGGATCGCATTGACCTTGTCGGCCCCGGCGCTGGATTGGTTGACCCCCTGGCTGAAGATGGTGACGGTTTTTTCGGTGCCGGTGAAGAGCACGTAGAAGGCGGCGATGTCCTGCGGATCGAGCCCGGTTGCGCCGGGATCATCGGCGCGGGCGGCGGCGAGGGCCTCTTCGAACCCGTCCGTATGGGCGGCGATATAGGCCTGGTCGAGCGCGCCCTGATCGGCCAGATGGGCAAGCAGGCCGTTGAAGAGCGCGACATCGGTGCCGGGGTTCAGCGCCAGGTGCAGATCGGCAATGTCACAGCTTGCGGTGCGGCGCGGATCGACCACCACCACCCTGGTGCCCCGGTCCTTGCGGGCCCGGGCGAGCCGTTGATAGAGAACCGGATGGCACCAGGCAAGGTTGGACCCCACGAGTACCACGAGGTCGGCTTTTTCGAGGTCTTCATAGGTGCCGGGCACGGTGTCGGTGCCGAAGGCGCGTTTGTGTCCCGCCACGGTCGAGGCCATGCAAAGCCTTGAATTCGTGTCGATATTCGCGCTGCCGATAAAACCCTTCATCAGCTTGTTGGCAACGTAATAATCCTCGGTCAGCAATTGGCCGGAGACATAGAAGGCGACGCTGTCGGGCCCGTGTTCGGCGATGGCGGTCTTGAATTTCTCGGCCACCAGAGACAGGGCGCTGTCCCAGGAGGCTTCCGTGCCATGGATCCGGGGGGCGAGCAGACGGTCTTCGAGATCGACGGTTTCGCCCAAGGCGAGCCCTTTGGAACAGAGCCGTCCGAAGTTGGCCGGGTGGTCGGGATCGCCCTTGACCTGCAGCTCGCCCGCCCCATCGGGGGACAGGAGCACGCCGCAGCCGACGCCGCAATAGGGGCAGGTGGAGCGGATCGGGTGCTCGGTTTCGGGGCGGTTCTGGGTCGGCTCGGACATTCAGGCGGCCGCCTTGAATGTGGTGGAGGTGGAGGAGGTCATGCCGTTGCAGCCGCAGATGTCTGCGTCAGCCGGTGAGGCTGCAACGGCCGCCATAGGGTCCAGGGCGGGCCCTCCCTGAAAGGTTGGGCCGAAGATCAGGGTGTCGCGCATCTCCGAGATGTCGGCACCGTCCTTGATCAGCTTATGAAACCAACCGCCGTCGCCGGTGTCGCCATAAAGCACCGCGCCGATCAGCTTGCCGTCCTTGAGCACGAGGCGTTTGTAGACGCCCCGGGCGGGATCGCGAAAGAGGATGTTCTCGCGCCCGTCGCCTTCGGCAAAGTCGCCGGCGCTGAAGAGATCGATGCCGGTGACCTTGAGCTTGGTGGCGGTCTCGCGCTGGTGGAAGGTGGCCCTATTTCCAGCGAGGGTGGCGGCGGCGATCTTGGCCTGATCATAAAGCGGGGCGACGAGGCCGAAGAGCTGGCCGTCATGTTCGATACATTCGCCGATGGCGAGCACGTCAGGGTCGGAGGTGACCATGTGGTCGTCGACCGTGATGCCGCGCCCGGTGGCGATGCCTGCCTCGGTGGCCAGCGCGGTGGCGGGGCGGATACCGACGGCCATGACCAGCAGGTCGCAGGGCAGTTCGGTGCCGTCCTCGAGCCTGAGGGCCGTCACGTGCCCGTCTGCGCCGAGGATTTCCTTCGACGCGGCGGAGCAGAGTACTTTCAGGCCGCGCCCGACCAGTTCCTTGCGCAGAAGGTAACCCGCGGCTTCATCCAGTTGCCGTTCCATGAGGTGACCCATCAGATGAACCACTGTGACATCAACGCCGCGCGCCAGCATGCCGGCCGCCGCTTCAAGCCCCAGAAGGCCGCCGCCGATGACGACGGCTCTGTCGCCTGCGCCCAGGGCCATCATCTGTTCGGTGTCTTCAAGGTCGCGATAGGCGATCACGCCGCTAAGGTCATGGCCGGGGAGCGGGATGATGAAGGGCGTCGAGCCGGTGGCGATCACCAGCTTGTCATGGGGGACTTTGCCGCGTTCGCCGGTGACGGTTTTTGCCGCAACGTCGATCCCGGTGACCTGTTCGCCGAAGCGGCAGGTGACGCCGTGGGTTTCGTAGAAGGCGGCGTCATGGGTGACGATGTCGTCATAGTTTTTTTCGCCCGCGAGCACCGGCGAGAGCATAATGCGGTTGTAGGTGCCGCGCGGTTCGGCGTTGAAGAGGGTGATGTTCCAGCCGCCCGCCTCGGTCAGATGTTCGACCAGGCGGCCGGCGGCCATGCCCGCGCCGATGATGGTGATGTTCTTCATCGCTTTCACTCCGCCGCGATTGCTTTGGGTTTCGGCTTGGGTTTGGCGCCGTGTTCATATTCTTCGAGAAAATCGAGCACTTCCTGGCGGTAGGCGTAGTAGTCGGGATGCTCCAGCAGCGCCTTGCGGGTGCGCGGGCGCGGCAGGTCGACCTCTGTAATCTTGCCGATCGTCGCCTGGGGGCCGTTGGTCATCATCACCACGCGGTCGGCGAGAAGGATCGCCTCGTCCACATCATGGGTCACGCAGATGGCGGTGACCTTGGTGCGCGACCAGACCTCCATCAGCACTTCCTGCAATTCCCAGCGCGTCAGGCTGTCGAGCATGCCGAAGGGCTCATCCAGCAACAGGAGTTTCGGCGAGAGGGCGAAGGCGCGCGCAATGCCGACGCGCTGTTTCATGCCGTTGGAGAGGGCGGAGGCGGGCTTGTCCATCGCATCGGCCAGGCCGACCCGTTCGAGGTAGTATTCCACCACATCCTGCCGTTCGGCCTGGCTGGCCTTGGGATAGACCCGGTCGGCGCCGATGGCGACGTTTTCCTTGGCGGTGAGCCAGGGGAAGAGCGACGGCGCCTGGAAGACCACGGCGCGTTCGGG
This sequence comes from Silicimonas sp., assembly GCA_025800205.1. GTDB lineage: Bacteria > Pseudomonadota > Alphaproteobacteria > Rhodobacterales > Rhodobacteraceae > CALKXV01. The sequence continues at coordinate 6,609 of JAOXSD010000317.1, forward strand.
GTCGGCCCCTTCCACATGGCGGCCGTCGAGTTTGATGGCGCCTTTGGAAATGTCGTTGAGACCGGCGGCCATGGTCAGCACGGTGGATTTGCCGCATCCGGAATGGCCGATGAGCGAGATGAATTCACCCCGGTCGATCTTGAGGTCGAAATCCTCCACAACCGTGAGCGGGCCCTTGGGCGTGGGATAGACCTTGTGGAGTTGCGAGAAGTCGAGGAAGCGGTTTTCGATCAGCCCTTCCTGCGCCTTGGCCACGGCTGACGGCAACCCGTGGATCGGGGTGACGTCGGGCAGGTCGCGGCTGCCTTCGACCTTGGCCTCGATGCCCACGTCCATGAGGTATTTGGTGACTTCGGCGCGCAGGCGCTTGAAGGTCTCGTCATGGTTCATCGCGGTGCGGTCGCGTGGGCGGGGGATCGAGACTTTGAATTCCTCGCCTAGCGTGCCGTCGGGATTGAGCGCGATGATCCGGTCGGCGAGCACAATGGCCTCGTCCACGTCATTGGTGATCAGCACGCAGGTCTTTTTATCCTCCTCCCAGATCTGTTCGATCTCATCGGCCAGATTGGCGCGGGTGAGGGCATCAAGCGCCGAGAGCGGTTCATCAAGGAGCAGCACTTCGGGGTTCATCGCCAGCGCCCGCGCCACATTGACCCGTTGGCGCATGCCGCCCGACAATTCCGCCGGACGACGGGACGCCGCATGCGACAGCCCCACCATTTTCACGTAATGCGCCACTTTCTCGGCCTTCTCGGCGGCTGGCATCTTGGGAAAGATGCTGTCCACCGCGAGGCGCACATTGCCGGTGACCGTGAGCCAGGGCATGAGCGAATAGCTCTGGAAGATCACGCCGCGTTCGGGCCCCGGTCCGGTGATCGGCGCGCCTTTGAAACTGGCGCTGCCGGAGGTGGGGGTGTCGAGCCCTGCGAGCAGGTTGATCAGCGTGGTCTTGCCGGTGCCTGAGAAGCCGAGGAGGACGAGGAACTCGCCCTCTTCGACCTCGAGCGAGATGTTCTTCAGCACCTCGGTCCGGTGCAGACCCTCGCCATAGCTTTTTGACAGATTGTCGAGTTTGAGAAGGGCCATGGGATTACCGGTGGTTGGTGAAGGTGAACAAGGACTGGATCGCGTACATCAGCCTGTCCAGGAGGAAGCCGATGATGCCGATGGTCAGCACTGCGACCATGATCTTGGCGAGCGAGGAGCTGGAGCCGTTCTGGAATTCATCCCAGACGAATTTGCCAAGGCCGGGGTTCTGGGCCAGCATTTCAGCCGCAATCAGCACCATCCAGCCGACCCCAAGCGACAGGCGCAGACCGGTGAAGATCAAGGGCAGCGCAGACGGCAGCACCAGCTTGGTGATTTTGGTCCAGGTGTTCATTTTCAGCACCTTGGAGACGTTCACCAGATCCTTGTCGATCGACGACACACCCAGCGAGGTGTTGATCAGCGTCGGCCAGAGCGAACAGAGCGTCACGGTGATCGCCGAGTTGAGAAAGCTCTTGGTGAACATGCCGTCATTGGTCACATAGACCGCCGAAACGACCATGGTCACGATGGGCAGCCAGGCCAGCGGCGAAACCGGTTTGAAGATTTGGATGATCGGATTCAGCGCGGCATTGGCCATCGGCGAGAGGCCTGCGGCAATGCCAAGGGGGATGGCGACGGCAGAGCCGATCAGAAAGCCGAAGAAGACGGTTTTGATCGAGGTCCAGATCTGGCTGTAATAGCTCGGTGCGCCGGTGTAGGCGCGTTCGACCGGCTCTTTACCCGCGGCGACGCGGCGTTCGTTGAGCTGGGCAACCTTGTCTTCAAAGGCGGCGCGGGCTTCACCCTTTTGCACCGCATCCTTGTGCAAGTTGACCGTCTCGGTCCAGACCTGTGCAGGGCCAGGAATGGCGCCGAGCGAGGTTTGCACGGTGGGGGCGAGGGTCGCCCAGAGCAGCAAGAACCCGGCAATCGCCAAAAGTGGCACGCCGAGAAGGCGCCAGATTTCAGAGACTTGCGCCTTGGGATTGTCACCGGCGGCGGCCTTCAGAACGGGGGTGAGCCAGGACAGGCCCAGCACCTGGAACCAGCGGTCGGCCTTGTTGATACGGGTGAAGAGTTTTTCGCGCTTGGCCTCGCGGGCGGCGTCAGAGGCGAAATTCGGATCGACGGCGGTCATGGCTGTCTCCTGCGGAATGCGACGTCGGTATCGCGTCGGTGCATTTTCGGTGTTCAGGGGTGCGGAAGGCCCGTGGGGATAGGCCTTCCGCCGGGTCAGGCGTCAGCCTTGGACCTCGTTGCCGACGACTTTCTGGCTGCCTTTCAGGCCGATCGGCAGGCTTTCCAGATAGGCATTGGGGTTACGCCCATCGTAGGGAATGCCGTCGATGATGTCGGCAGCAGGCGTGGCGGCCTTGTAACCGTCGCTGTCCCAGGGGAAATCGGCCTCATTGGCCAGCCCTTCATCCACCAAGAGCTTGGCCGCTTCGAGATAGATCGCGGGCTTGTAAACCTTCTTGGCAACGTCGTGATACCACTGGTCGTCCTTGGCTTCGGGGATCTGACCCCAGCGGCGCATCTGGGTCAGGTACCAGATCGCATCGGAATAGAACGGATAGGTGGCGTTGTAGCGGAAGAAGACGTTGAAGTCGGGAATGTCGCGCTTGTCGCCCTTCTCGAACTCGAAAAAGCCGGTCATCGAGTTGGCGATCACGTCGTAATCGGCACCCACATATTCGGGGCGCGACAGGATTTCGACCGCTTGCGCACGGTTGGCGTTGTCGTTCTCATCCAGCCACATGGCGGCACGGATAAGCGCTTTGGTCACCGCAAGCGTGGTGTTGGGGTATTTCTCGGCAAACTCCGCATTGAGGCCGAAGACCTTTTCGGGGTTGTTCTTCCAGAGTTGGTAATCGGTGATCACCGGAACGCCGATCCCCTTGAACACCGCCTGCTGGTTCCAGGGCTCGCCCACGCAATAGCCGTAGATCGTGCCGGCCTCCAGCGTGGCAGGCATCTGCGGCGGCGGCGTCACGCTCAGGAACACATCGGCGCCGATCTGACCCGACACGTTCTCAGGGCTGTAATAGCCCGGCTCCAGACCACCGGCAGCGAGCCAGTAGCGGAGTTCGTAATTGTGGGTGGAAACCGGGAAAACCATGCCCATGTTGAAGGGTTTGCCCTCGGCGGCATATTGCTCGACCACAGGAGCCAGCGCCTCGGCCGAAATCGGGTGCTGCGGGCGGCCGTCATCCATGGTGGGGATATTCGGCTTCATCATTTCCCAGATTTCGTTGGAAACGGTGATGCCGTTGCCGTTCAGATCCATCGAAAACGGCGTGATGATATGGGCCTCGGTGCCGAAACCGATGGTCGCGGCCAAGGGTTGCCCTGCGAGCATGTGCGCGCCGTCCAACTGGCCGTCGATGACGCCATCGAGCAGCACTTTCCAGTTGGCCTGGGCTTCGAGCGTGACAAAGAGGCCTTCGTCAAGGAAGTAGCCCTGTTCATAGGCCACAGCGAGCGGGGCCATGTCGGTCAGTTTGATGAAGCCGAAGGTGAGTTCGTCCTTTTCGAGGTCGAGAAGTTCGGCCTGCGAGGCGGTGGCGGACAAAGCCGCCATTGCCGTGCCGATCAGAAAGTTCTTCATGGTTTCCTATCCCTAGCTGGTCGCCCGATGGGGCATGTTCATGCAAAAAAGGCCGCAGACCGGTCTCGCGAGAATGTCGCGAAACGGTCGAGCGGCTGTGCTCGGTTTTGCCCTGTCATGGGGTCTTTCGAGAGAACGCCCTTGTTCCCGTCAGCTTCGATCTTAGGGACGGGACCGCGGTGCACAAGAATGCGGCAGGGCGCGGGGCGGGTTCTCCGGGGTCAATGCTGCAGTTGCACAATAATGCGTCAGTTTTTCGCCGCCGGGTCGAAAATCGCGCCATCGAAGAAGCGGTTTTCGGTCAGAATCAGCCGCCCGCGTTCGGCGGCCACCGCCGTGTCGGGGCCATTGGCGCCTTCGATTTTTTCGGAGGCACCGGGCAGGGCGGCGCCCACATCGGCCAGATGCTGGCGGTAAAGATCGGTGCGGAAAACCGATTTGGCGGTGTCGACCGAGCTTCGCAGATCAAGGCCGAGCCGGGTCGCCATCTGGCGCGCGATCCAGGCGGCATGGGACCGCCACGGGAAGGTGGCGCCCCCTGCGTGAAACTCGACAAAGCCCGGACAATCGCGCATTTCCCCTTTCGGGGACACCACGATCCGGCCTGACAGGCCCCGGTCGATGATCTCGGGGGCGAGGTTGAGATAATCGGAGCGGGCGAGCAATTCGGCGGCGGTGGTTTCCTCGCCCCCGGTGCCCAGCCAGCGGCAGGCCCGCCAGATCGCGCGCATCAGCCGGCCGGTGAGTTCCGGCTCTGCGGCGACCCAATCGGACCGGGCGGCCAGCACCTTTTCCGGCGCCGACGCCCAGATGGCACGGCCGGGCAACAGCAGATGGGCGACGCCTCGCTCCACCGCAATCGACCCCCAGGGCTCGCCCACGCAGAAGGCATCAATATCGCCCTGGGCGATGGCATCGGCCATCAGGGGTGGCGGAACGGTGCGAATCTGGAGGCTTTGGGGCGCAGGCCGTCCGGAGGCAGAGAGCCAATAGTAGAAAAGTTCGGCATGCATGGAGAAGGGAAAGGGCACACCAAGGCGCAAAGGGCCTTCGGTGGCGTTGACCAGTGCCCGGCCTGCCGCCTCGGCATCGCGGAAATCGAAACTATGGCCACCTGCGCGAAGCCGTTCGGCCAAAGTTTCGCTCACCCCGATGGCGGTGCCGTTGAGCGACAATGTCATCAGGGCCGAAATCGACGAGGCGACGCCGCCAATGCCCAGCGACATGGCCACCGGCACCGGTGCGAGCATATGCGCCGCCTCGACCCGGCCAAAGGCGAGCATGTCGCGGGCCGAGGACCACGAGGGGGCTGCCACCAGATCGAGGGTCAGCCCCTCTTCCCGGGCGAACCCCATTTCCTGGGCCGCGATCAGCGGGGCGGCATCGACCAGCGGCAGATAAGCGAGCGTCAGGCGGGTGAGGCTCATGACAGCAGATCCGCCGCCGTTACCAGGGCCGCGGCCACATCGGAGATTTTCTTGCCCTGATCCATCGCCGTCTTGCGTAAAAGCCCATAGGCCTCGTCTTCGGAAATGCCGCGGGCCTTCATCAGAAGCCCCTTGGCCCGGTCGATGAGCTTGCGTTCTTCAAGGGCGCGCTTGGTCTCGGTCAACTCGTCGCGCATCCGGCGGAACATGTTGAACCGGGTGATGGCCGCCGAGAGGATCGGCTTCAGCCGTTCGGGGCGCAGATTGTCGACCACATAGGCCGAGACGCCGGCCTCGATCGCGGCTTTCGACAGGTTCTCGTCGCTCTTGTCGACGAACATGGCCACCGGCCGTTCGAGCGGCGAGGTGGCGATGGTCAGTTCCTCGATCACGTCGCGGGTCGGATTGGTCAGATCGACGATGACGATGTCAGGCTGGTGTTCCGAGATCCGGCGCTCAAGGCCGGTGACTTCGGAGATCACATGGATGCGGTTCTCGCCCGCGTCGCGCAGGCTGTCGACGATCTGCAGGGCCCGGTCCCGGTCAGGCTCGACCACGATGATGGATAGCGCGTCAGTCATTCCGCTATCATGGGGCGCGAATGCAGGTGCGGCAAGATTTTTTCTGCACTGCGGCGATTTACGCCCCGTCCAGATCCCCGTGGATGGCGAATTGCTCCAGCCCCGCCTCCTGCGGTTCGATCACCCGGTAGGCTTCCCGCACCCCCGCATCGGTCAATTCGCGCGCCACCGTGAGCAGAGTATTGGGGTCATGATCCTCACAAAGCTCGACCATCTGGGCGAGCTCCTCGCGGGCGACGGGCAGGGCGGCTTCGACATCCGGCGCGCCGTAGTAGGTGACGAAATGCTGGGCCAGGAGATGGGCCAGTTGCTCCAGTTCCTCGGCCTCGATCAGGGTGACGGCCACGAAGGTGACCCGCCCGCCGGTTTCCAGCCCGAACCAGCCATTGGCAAAGGCCTGGCGCGCCTTGCCGGTCAGATCGCCCTCGGTCCAGTTGGAAAACTCGAACCCGCCCGACAGGCACCATTCCCCGGTGCGGGCGGGGTTGGCAAAGACGCGCTGGTCGCTTTCGTCGAAATGGATCGCACGGGCGAGTTTCATGGGGCGTCCTCCAATAGGGTGGTGAGCGGGATCGCGTGGGTGGTGCCGTCTGCGTCGCGCAGCAGCATTCCGAAATCTTCATCGACCCCCAGAAAGGTGCCGGAGTGCCGGCCTTGCGTCACCTCTTCACCGATCCCATGGGCCAACCCGCGCCATTCCCCATGGAGCGGGCGGTTGCCGTCCTCTTCCCAGCGGGTGATCCAATGGAGCGTGTGGCGCGCATAGGCCTCGACCAGCCGGGGCGGGGCGATATCGGCGCAGCCTTCGGAAAAGAGCGCGGTGTCATCGGGCGTGTCGCCCATGTCGTCGCGGGGCGGCATCAGGGGCAGGGTGAGGCCGATCACCAGCCATTGGGGCTGGGCGCCGGGGTCACCCGTCTCGGCCAGCGCGCGGAAGCCGCCACAACGGGCACCATTCACGCGAAGGCCGCCCGACCAATCGAGATGCACCGCCACTTCGGGTGGGGCAAGCGCGCCCAGGGCATTCTGAAACCCGATCCCGCAAAGGGGCAGCATGGCCATGGCTTTGTGCAGCGGCACTTCGGGGGCCAAGACCAGTGCCACTTCCAGTTCCGTTGCCCCCAGCGCATAGGCCACCAGCCCCGCATCACAGCCCAAGGTGGCGCGGCGCGCGGCATGGCCGAGCGCATCCTCGGCCACCTCTTCACCCCAGAGAAGCGGCGGGAAAGAGAGCGCCTCGCTCACGCCGCGCCCCGGTCGATCAGGTCTTGGGCGATGCCTTGAAAGGCGCGGGCCGGGGCGCTGTCGGGCTGGCTCACCGCCACCGGTGCGCCGCCGTCAGAGGCAAGCCGGATCTGCAGATCAAGCGGCACTTCGGCCAGAAGTGGTACGTTCAGCTTCGCCGCCTCGGCGGCCACGCCACCATGGCCGAAGACATGTTCCTCATGGCCGCATTTCGAACAGACATGGGTGCTCATGTTTTCGATCATCCCCAGGATCGGCACATTCAACTGCTGGAACATGTCGATCCCCTTGCGGGCATCCAGAAGGGCCACATCCTGCGGCGTCGAGACGATGATCGCCCCATCCACCTGGGCCTTCTGCGCCAGGGTCATCTGCACATCGCCGGTGCCGGGCGGCAGGTCCACCAAAAGCACATCCAAAGCGCCCCATTGCACCTGCATCATCATCTGCTGCAACGCGCCCATCAGCATCGGGCCGCGCCAGACCACCGCCTGATCCTCGTTCACCATCAACCCGATGGACATCATGGTGACGCCATGGTTGCGCATCGGCAGGATGATCTTGCCATCGGGCGAGGCGGGCCGGCCCGAAACGCCCAACATGCGCGGCTGTGACGGCCCGTAGACATCGGCATCCAACAGCCCCACCCGGCGGCCCGCCTGCGCCAAAGCGGTGGCGAGATTGGCCGAAACGGTGGATTTGCCGACCCCGCCCTTGCCCGAGGCGATGGCGATGATCCGATCCACACCGGGGATCTTCTGCGGGCCTTTCGGCTCGGCGGGGCGCGAGGGTTTCAGATCGGGCGGCGCCTTGGCGGTGGGGCCGGTCATCACGATGGAGACGCTTTCGACACCCTCCAGCGCCCCCAGCACCGCTTCGGCCCGGGCCTTGACCGCGCCATAGGCCTCGGCCTGGCTTTGGGCGATTTCAAGCACGAAGCGCACCGCGCCGTTGTCTTCGACATTGAGCGCGCGCACCACGCCCGAGGCCATGATGTCGCCGCCCGCAACCGGGTCTTCGATGGTTTTCAGCGCGGTCTGCACCGCCTCGCGTAGCGCGCTCACTTAATCGTCCTGCCCCTGAATGTCGCCCGAGACCTCATGGGTCATGCCCAGTTCCTCGATGGTGATCACCGCCTTGACCGCATAGCTCTTGCCGCCAGCTTCGGCTCCGCGCATCGCCTCTTCGATGGCTTGCTGCGAAGTGACGCCCACCTGTTTGAGGAACTTGCGCATCGACATGTTGAAATCGTCGCTCATGATATCTCCGTTCGGAATAGTTGACGTTGGGGCAGAGGAAAATCTAGGCTGATCCCATGCTCTATCGAGGTTTGATCGCGCTTTGGCTGATCTTGATCTGGCCCGCCCTGACCTGGGCCGAAGACCGGCTGGTGCGGCTTCATGCGGATGAGGCGCTGATCGAAACCGGGCTGATGAAACACATCCTGCCGCGCTTTTCGCTCAAGACCCAGGTGCGGGTCGAACTGGTCGGCCCGGAGGCCGCCCAAGTCCTGCTCGCCCGCGACGGTCGACCGCTCTTCGAAGGGGCGGGCGCGATCTGGAAGCTGGATGCCCCGGGGGCAGGGCATCCGGGCACCGACAAGTTCGTCGCCTGGCTGAAATCCGATGTGGGCGCGCGCACGATTCAGGGGTTTGCCCCCGAAGGCGTCGCCCTTTTCGGCCCGCCGAGTGCCGAGGAACCAGAAGTGGCAACGCTCGACTACGATGGCGACGCCGCCGAAGGCCACCGGGTGGCGCTGGCCAAATGCACCCGCTGCCATGCGGTGGATGACAAGACGCGCTGGTCTTCCATCGGCTCGACCCCCAGCTTTTCGGTGCTGCGCACGCTCGAGGATTGGGATGGCCGGTTCAGCGCCTTCTATGTGCTCGCCCCGCACGGCGCCTTCACCCAGATCACCGACATTACCGAACCCTTTCCGCCCGAACGCCCGTCGCCGATTTCCCCCATCGAGCTGACGCTGGACGAGGTCGAGGCGATCCTCGCCTATGTGGCCGCCCTGGGCGCCGCCGATCTGGGTCAGCCGCTCGAACATCAGTGATCCTTGCGCGCGCTCAGATAATCCTCGGTGGTGCGCACCCGCGGGCGTTCCTTTGAGGCGAAAGGATTGTCCTGTCCATGCATCTGTGCATTGACCCGGCAATCGTCGCACATCTGGATCATCCGCAGCTTTTCGGGATCCGAGAACATGGAATGGCCGGTGAGTTTCTCGGTGATCCGGTCGATGGCGGATTTCGAGCCGAAGAGCGTGCCGCATTCGACGCAAGGAAAGGGCTCTTCCTTGTTCAGGATCTGCTGGCCGAAAGCGGCTTCGGTCAGGTTCAGACGCGGCGCGAGCGTGATCGCATTTTCGGGGCAGAGCCCGGCGCAAAGCCCGCATTGCAGGCAGGCATCTTCCTGGAACCGCAGTTGCGGTTTGTCCGGATTGTCGCCAAGCGCGCCGGAGGGGCAGAGCGACACGCAGGACAGGCAGAGCGTGCAGGCATCGGTGTTCACGAGCACGGCCCCATAGGGCGCGCCCTCGGGCAGGGGCAGCATCTCGGTTTCGGGCAGAAGCGCCCGGGCGGCCTGCCGGGTGATCTGGCGGCGTGTGCCCATGGGGCGCACCGGGTTGGCGACCTCTGCGCCGGGCGTGGCGTCATAAAGCGCGTCGCTCATCGCGTCAGGATCGTCCGTTTCCAGAAGCTCGACACCCTCGGTCCCCGCAATGGCCTGGGCCAGCGCCACCTGAGCGGCCAGCGCGTCGCGATCAGCACCGGGACCGGGCAGCAGGGTCACCGAGGTAAAGCCAGCCGCCCGGGCCGCCACGATTTCCGCATGGCCAAAGGCCCCGATGGCCGACATCTCAAGCGGGATCACATCGGCGGGCAGGCCCCGCCCGTGTCGCGCGGCAAGCCGGATCATTTCGGCCCCATGGGCGTCATGGACCAGCAGGTGCGGCGTGGTGCCGCCTGCGGCGAGATAGCTTTGCGCCAGCGTCTGAGCGCGGCGGAAGGTCAGATCGACGGGCGGCGCGTCATAGCTGATTGCCCCCGAAGGGCAGGCGGCGGAACAGGCGCCGCAGCCGGCACAGATCATCGGATCGACCGTCACATGGTCGCCCGCGGGCGTGATCGCGCCGGTGGGGCATAGATCGAGGCACCGGGTGCAGCCGGTCTGTTCGGCCCGGGAATGGGCGCAGAGCACCGGTTCGGCCTTCACATAAACGGTCTTTTCGAACGTGCCGATCAGATGCGACGCTGCAAGCGTGGCCGCCGCCACGGCGGGCGGATGGCTCGGGTCGGCGCGCAGATAGCCCTCGCGTTTCTCATGGGCCGGGAAAAGCGGGGTGTCGCCGCGCAGATCGAGGATCACGTCGCATTGGGAGACACCGCCATCCCGGGGCGCGGTCAGGGTGAAGCTGCCGCGGCCGCCGGGCACCAGTTGTTGCAGCGCATCGATGGTGACATCGAACTGACCCAGCGCGCCCGAGGCGCGGCGCAGACGCCCGATGACGACATCGAAATCGCGGCTGTCGGGAAGCTCGCCGCCGCTTTCAAGCAGCACCGTAACGCTCAGATATTCCTTGAGAGTTTCGGCTGCCTGCAAGGCCATATCAGCAGGGCCGAGGATCAGGCACAGCCCTTCCGAGGCGACATCCATCGTCTTTTCGGGCCGCGCGGGCAGCGTCGCCTCGGCCAGCAATGCGGCCATCTTGGGGGTGGCATCCGAACTCTCGCTCCAGCCCGCCCGGTCGCGCAGATCCACCAGGGCTGGCGGATCCAATTCCAGATCGGCGGCCAGAGCCTCGAATGTGGCGGCCTCCTGGGTGCAGGCGAGGATCGCATCGCCCGATTGCAACGCCTCGGCCGCCTTGCCGATCTGATCGGTGCAAAGCGCCGAGCAGGGGGGCAGAACATTCAGACCGGTCGAATCGGAAAGCGCCGTGAAATCCACGGTTTGGCTGCCCAGACAGGTGCAGGTCACGATCGTTTTGGTCATCAAGCTTCCTCCCCGGCGAAAATCTAGCCACAGATTCGAGCCTTGGACAAACAGGTTTCCGTGAGGGCAGAAACCGTTTCGCCCCAGGCCCCTTGTTTTGTGTATTCTGACCATAAAACTCAGGAAAAGAAGGTGAAATGTGATCGAAATCCCCCTTCACAACCGGTTGGTTACATGGCCTACTGACCCTGCGTGAGCTTAGGGAGGAGCTCACAGGGAGGACCACCGAGCATGATCCACAATCCGCAGGCCTATTCGTCTTGGCAGGTCGGAGTTGTTATCCAGCGCAAGCCCGGGGTCACCCCTTGGGCCCGTTGGTCGTGGCGTGCCACTTCGGTGTTGCCGGGCGCGGGGCCTGCCGATTGGGCGCTGTTGCGGGAAGAAGGCGATCTGGCGGAATTCCATGCGGGCACCCTGCCGGTGGAATTGCATGGGGCCGACACCGAGGCCTATGTGCATGAGCTGTGTGCTGCAACCCCTTCGGTTTACATCGTTATGCGCGAAAGCGAGGGGGATGCGCCCTATGATCTTCTGCTCGCGTCGCTGTCGCCCTACGAGGCGCAGGATTACACCGATTCCGGCGAGGAACTGGTGGAGAAAGTTCCGATGCCACCGCTGTTGATGGCCTGGGTCGAGGATTTCGTGGCCGAACACCACGAGGAGGAGGTGTTCGTCAAACGCAAGCGCGACCGCAAGCGGATTGACCTCAGCGAAGACGGGATCGGCGATCCGCGGATCGGCAAGCTGTCGGATGTCTATGCCTCACCCGCCCGGATGCGGAGGCGGCTGCAATGAGCGGGGCGGATTTCTGGTCGCGCCGCCGCGCCGGTGTCGCGCAGGAGGCAGAGGCCGAGGAGGCCGCGCTGGTTGCGCGTGTCGAGGCCGAGGCGGAATCTGATCTGGCCGCCCGCGATGATGCCGAACTGCTGGAAGAGGCGGGCCTGCCGGAACCGGAAACGCTCGACAGCCCCGAAGCGGTGCGCGAATTTCTGAACTCTGCCCTGCCGCAGCGTCTGAAAACCCGCGCCCTGCGGCGGCTCTGGCGGCTGAACCCGCTGCTCGCCAATCTCGACGGGCTGGTGGATTACGGCGAAGATTACACCGACGCGGCCATGGTGGTTGAAAACCTGCAGACCGCCTATCAGGTCGGCAAGGGGATGCTCGCCCATATCGAGGCGCTGGCGGAAAAGGCCGCTGCTGCCGAGGCCGGAGAGATCGAGGAAGAAGAGGCCGAGGACGAGGAAGACCTCGCCCTTGCCGAACTGCCGGATCTGCCTGTGGCCGAGGCCGACCCCTATGAAGATTTTGGAAGGGATGAAGACCCGGAAGTTCTTGCGCCGCAGCGCCGTTCCATGGTCTTCTCTTTCCCAACCAGCGAAAGCGAAGGAGCGACATGACTGCCGCCGAAGCCATCGCGCTTGTCCCGGAAGACCGGCAGCGGGCCGATCTTTACAATTTCCTCGGCCTGCTTCTGTCGGCCCCGCCCGATGAAATGCTGCTGGCCCAGACCGCCAGTCTTGGCGGCGATGACAGCGAATTGGGTCAGGCCGTGGGGGCGTTGGCCAAGCTGGCGCGGCTGACCAAGCCGAAGGGTGTCGAACGGGAATTCAACGCGCTCTTCATCGGTCTGGGGCGCGGCGAGCTTCTGCCCTATGCCAGCTATTACATGACCGGGTTCCTGAATGAAAAACCGCTCGCCGTCCTGCGCCAGGACATGGCCGCCGAGGGGCTGGCGCGGTCGGAAACCGTGTTCGAACCGGAAGACAATATCGCGAGCCTGATGGAAATCATGGGCGCGCTGATCGTGGGGCGTTTCGGCGCCCCCGCCGATCTCGATCGGCAAAAGACGTTTTTCAACAAGCATATCGCCCCCTGGGCGGGCCATTTCTTTGCCGATCTCGAAGCGGCGAAGGGATCGGTCTTTTATGCCCCCGTGGGGACGGTGGGCCGCTTGTTCATGGAGATCGAAGCCGAGGCATTCGCCCTGGCATGACGAAACGGGTCGCCCCCTTCGGGGCGGCTTGCAAGGGCGGGGCACCGCCCGGAGGGAAAGGAGGACCTCTTATGACCAAAGCACCGCAGGCCCCTGAAAAGGGACGCCGCGATTTCCTGAAACTCTCGGCCACCGCAGCGCCTCTGGCGGCTGTGGCAGTGGCGTCGGGCACCGAGACCGCGGAAGCGGCCGAGCCGGACCTGACCCGCGAGACCATGCAGGACACCGCGCATACCCGCGCCTATTACGACAGCGCCCGGTTCTGAACACGGGTGATGCCGCGTCCGGGGTGCCGGGCGCAGCGGAGAGTTTCGGTCCGACGGTTGCGTGACGCCCAGAAAGACCGGAGCAGGGAGAAACCAAGCAAGCGCGGACCGATCGGTCCAAGCGAGCAAGGAGACACAAAATGCTTAGGAAAAAGACCAACGGGGTTGCGCGACGCCCCCAGAGGACTTCGATCCTGTCCGAGGTTGGAAAGACCTCGCTTGACCGCCGCGCCTTCCTGCGCGGCTCGGGTCTCGCCATCGGGGGGCTGGCAGCCGTTGCGGCCACCGGCGGCACCGTGGCCCAGGCCCAGACCGCGGCCATCACCGGCGCGGTCGATCTGAAAAAATCCGTCTGCACCCATTGCTCGGTCGGTTGTACCGTTGTGGCAGAAGTGCAGAACGGTGTCTGGACCGGGCAGGAACCCGGCTGGGACAGCCCGTTCAATCTGGGCGCCCATTGCGCCAAGGGCGCTTCGGTGCGCGAACATGCCCATGGCGAACGCCGCCTCAAATACCCGATGAAGAAAGAGGGTGGCGAGTGGAAGCGGATTTCCTGGGAACAGGCAATCAACGAGATCGGCGACGGCATGATGTCGATCCGCGACGAAAGCGGACCAGACAGCGTCTACTGGCTCGGCTCGGCCAAGCACAACAACGAACAGGCCTATCTGTTCCGCAAATTCGCGGCCTATTGGGGGACGAACAACGTCGACCACCAAGCGCGGATCTGTCACTCCACCACCGTGGCCGGTGTGGCGAATACATGGGGCTACGGCGCCATGACCAACAGCTACAACGACATCCACAATTCCAAGGCGATCTTTATCATCGGCGGCAACCCGGCCGAGGCGCATCCCGTCTCGCTGCTGCACGTTCTGCGCGCCAAGGAAGAAAACAACGCGCCGCTGATCGTCTGCGATCCGCGTTTCACGCGCACCGCGGCCCATGCGGATGAATATGTCCGCTTCCGCCCCGGGTCTGACGTCGCCCTCGTCTGGGGCATCCTGTGGCACATCTTCGAGAACGGCTGGGAGGACAAGGAGTTCATCCGCACCCGGGTCTGGGGGATGGATCAGATCCGCGAGGAAGTGGCCAAGTGGACGCCCGAAGAGGTCGAGCGGGTCACCGGCACGCCGGGCAGTCAGCTCAAGCGCGTCGCACGGACCATGGCCAACAACCGTCCCGGCACCGTGATCTGGTGCATGGGCGGCACCCAGCACACCAATGGCAACAACAACACCCGCGCCTATTGCATCCTGCAGCTGGCCCTTGGCAACATGGGCACTTCGGGGGGGGGCACCAACATCTTCCGCGGCCATGACAATGTGCAGGGCGCAACCGACCTCGGTGTGCTGTCGCACACCCTGCCGGGCTATTACGGTCTGTCGGCCGGCGCCTGGGCCCATTGGGGTCGCGTCTGGGGGGAGGATGCCGATTGGCTCGCGGGCCAATTCGCCACCACCACCGGGGCCGATGGCAAGGAGAAGAAGCTCCAGAACATGACCGGCATCCCGGTCTCGCGCTGGATCGACGGTATCCTGGAGGATCCCGACAACATGGAGAACCCGGACAAGGTCCGTGCCATGGTGCTCTGGGGTCATGCGCCGAACTCGCAGACCCGGATGACGGAAATGAAGACGGCGATGGAGAAGCTGGACATGCTGGTCGTGATCGACCCGTTCCCGACCGTCTCTGCCGTGCTCCATGACCGGACCGATGGCGTCTATCTTCTGCCCGCGACCACCCAGTACGAGACCCGTGGCTCTGTCACCGCCTCGAACCGGTCGCTGCAATGGCGTGAAAAGGTGATCGACCCGCTCTTTGAATCGAAGACGGATCACGAGATCATCGCGCTGCTGTCGCAGAAGTTCGGCTTCCACGACCGGATCTTCCGCAACATCAAGCTGGAAGACGATGGCTTGACCCCGGATGTCGAAGACACGCTCCGCGAGATCAATCGCGGCATGTGGACCATCGGCTATACCGGCCAGTCGCCCGAGCGGCTCAAGCTGCATATGGAAAACCAGCACACGTTCGACCGCACCACGCTTCAGGCGGTGGGTGGTCCGGCCGATGGCGACTATTACGGTCTGCCCTGGCCGAGCTGGGGCACGGCCGAGATGGGCCATCCGGGCACGCCGAACCTCTATGACATGTCCAAGCCGGTGGCCGAAGGTGGCCTGTGCTTCCGCGCCCGTTTCGGGGTGGAGCGCGATGGCGACAACCTGTTGGCCGACGGGGTGTTCAACCCGGGGTCGGAAATCCAGGACGGTTATCCGGAATTCACCATGCAGATGCTGATGGATCTGGGCTGGGACGGTGACCTTACCGACGAGGAACGCGCCGCGATCGATGCCGTGGCCGGGCCCAAGACCAACTGGAAGACCGACCTCTCAGGCGGGATCCAGCGGGTCGCCATCAAGCACGGCTGTGCGCCCTTCGGCAATGCCAAGGCCCGCGCCGTGGTCTGGACCTTCCCCGATCCGGTGCCGCTCCACCGCGAGCCGCTCTATACCAACCGGCGGGATCTGGTGGCGGATTATCCGACCTACGAGGACCGGAAGTCGCATTATCGTCTGCCGACGCTCTATGCGTCGATCCAGAAGAACGACTTCTCGAAGGATTATCCGATCATCCTCACCTCGGGCCGACTGGTCGAATATGAAGGCGGCGGGGATGAAACCCGGTCGAACCCCTGGCTGGCGGAACTCCAGCAGGACATGTTCGTCGAGATCAACCCGAGGGATGCCAACAATCTGGGCGTGCGCGATGGTGCGCAAGTCTGGGTCGAAGGCCCCGAGGGGGGCAAGGTCAAGGTGATGGCCATGGTGACCGAGAGGGTCGGCGAAGGCGTGGCCTTCATGCCGTTCCACTTCGGCGGTCATTTCCAGGGCGAGGATCTGCGGGGCAAATACCCCGAAGGCGCCGACCCCTATGTGTTGGGCGAAAGTACGAACACTGCCCAGACCTATGGCTATGATTCCGTCACCCAGATGCAGGAGACCAAAGCGACTCTCTGCAAGATCTCGGTCGCGTAAGGAGGAGAGAGAAAATGGCTAGAGCAAAGTTTCTCTGCGACGCCGAGCGCTGCATCGAATGCAACGCCTGTGTCACGGCGTGTAAGAACGAGCATGAAGTGCCCTGGGGCATCAACCGCCGCCGGGTGGTGACCATCAATGATGGCTCGCCCGGTGAAAGGTCGATCTCGGTCGCCTGCATGCATTGTTCCGACGCGCCCTGCATGGCGGTCTGCCCGGTGGATTGCTTCTACCAGAACGAGGAAGGGGTGGTGCTCCACTCCAAGGACCTCTGCATTGGTTGCGGCTACTGCTTCTATGCGTGCCCCTTCGGCGCGCCGCAGTTTCCCCAGGCGGGCAATTTCGGATCGCGCGGCAAGATGGACAAATGTACCTTCTGCGCCGGTGGTCCGGAGGAAACCCATTCGACCGCCGAATTCGCCAAATACGGGCGCAACCGGATCGCGGAAGGCAAGCTGCCGATCTGCGCCGAAATGTGCTCGACCAAGGCGCTTCTCGCCGGGGACGGCGATGTGGTCTCGGCCATCTACCGCGAGCGCGTCGTCGCCCGCGGCTTTGGCTCGGGCGCCTGGGGCTGGGGATCGGCCTATGGGCGTCAGGACGGCTAAGCCGGTCTGAGTGCAAGACAATGGCCCGGGGGAGTCTCTTCCCCGGGCCCTTTCGAATTTTTCCTCCGTGAGGCTTCCCATGCGCGCCTTTCTCTGTCTGATCGCCCTATGTCTGGCCCTGCCGCTTGCAGCACAGGAGGCCGAGGCCCCGGATCGTTCTGCCACCGGCGGTGCGCAGACGCTCGAAGACATTCTGGCCCGCCAGCGCGGCGAAGCTGTCGACAATGGCTTCCGAAGCGACAACACCGGCGATCCGAATTCCGCCGCTGGCATGGCAGCCCAATTGGGCACGCTGGGCGGCGCCTCCGATCCG
>JAOXSD010000318.1 GCA_025800205.1 Silicimonas sp.
ATGCGGTTTTGGATTTGGCTTGGAGAACTTCCGCTTCGGTTTTTCGGAGTTGCGACGGGCCTATCCATATACGCCGCTGACAAACGGTATCAACAAGTCAAGTTGGAAGCAGAGTTCGATGAGACAAAACGAGACGAACGCAAGAGGCTGCGGCGAGAATTGCTGTTGGCCTGGTTTCGCGTGTTGGCGTTCTGGGTCGGTGTTTTGTTGTTCATTCGTTTGCTCACGGGCTAGGGGGCTGCGGCGATGACACCCTATGCGGAGATGGCGCTGAACAATGCCTATGCCAACCGCACGCTCTATGGGGCGATTGCGGGGCTGGACCGGGCGGCGTTCAGTGCCCCGCGTCCGGGGTTCTTTCCGTCGATTGCCGCAACGCTGAACCATATCTACGAGGTCGATCTCTTCTATATCGACGCGCTGGAAGAGGGCGGGTTGGGCCGGTCGGTCTATGACCGCGACGATGTGCTGGAGGTGGCCGAGCTTGCCCGGCTGCAAGCCGCGTCCGATCTGCGGCTGGCGCGGTTCTGTGCTGGTGAGATCGATCTCGACCGCGTCGTAGATGTGGAGCGCAAGGGGCTGATGTCCCGGGAAAAAATCGGCGCGCTGCTGCCCCATCTTTTTCAGCATCAGGTGCATCATCGCGGTCAGGCCCATGTGCAGATCGGCGAGGCCGGGATCGCGCCGCCGCAGCTTGATGATTTCTTTCTCGACCACGGCCGCGCGCCCATTGCGCAGGAGTATTTTCCATGACGATCCAGGACCGCTATCCGGTCAAACATGTGCTTTATCCCTATCGCCGTTCGGCGGATCAGGACGCCGAAGTGCCCGCGCGCCATCCGGTGGTGATCGTCGGCGGCGGGCCCATCGGTCTGGCGCTGGCGCTCGATCTGGGGCTGAAGGGGCAGAAGGTGCTGCTGCTGGATGATCACGAGGGCGTGGGTCTTGGCAGCCGCGCGATTTGTTTTTCAAAACGCACGCTGGAGATTGTCCATCGGCTGGGTGCCGGGGCCGAGATGGTCGCGAAGGGCGTGGTCTGGCAGAAGGGCCGGGTGTTTCACGACAGGGACGAGATCTATTCCTTCGATCTTTTGCCCGAAGACGGCCATCGCTGTCCGGCCTTCATCAACCTCTCCCAGGTGGATTTCGAGAAGTTCCTTGCAGACGCCATTGATCGGGCAGCGGAAAAGGGTGCCGAGATCGAGATGCGCGGCAAGAACCGCGTGGATGCGGTTGAGACAAACGAGAACGGTGCAACCCTCGACATCATGACGCCCGAAGGGCGGTATCGGATCGAGGCCGATTGGCTGATCGCCTGTGATGGGGCACGCTCGCCTTTGCGCGATATGCTGGGGCTGGGATTTGACGGGCGGGTGTTCGAGGACAACTTCCTCATCGCTGACGTGAAGATGACCGCCGATTTCCCCACTGAGCGCTGGTTTTGGTTTGACCCGTGGTTCAAGTCGGGTGCTTCGGCGCTTCTCCACAAACAGCCCGACGACATCTGGCGGATCGACTTTCAGCTGGGCTGGGACATCGATAGGGAGAAGGAGTTGAAAGAGGAGAACATCCGCGCCCGGGTCGATGCGATGCTGGGGCCGGAGGTCGAGTATGAGCTCGACTGGACCTCGATCTATACGTTCCAGTGTCGCCGGATGGAGAAGTTCCGCCATGGTCGCGTGGTGTTCGCGGGCGATGCGGCGCATCAGGTTTCCCCTTTCGGGGCGCGCGGCGCCAACTCGGGTCTGCAGGACACCGACAACCTGGCCTGGCGGCTCGATCTGGTGCTGCGCGGGCTGGCGGGGGAAGACCTGCTTGACGATTATGACAGCGAGCGGGTGTTTGCCGCCGATGAGAACATCCTGAACTCGACCCGCTCCACCGACTTCATCACGCCGAAATCCGAGACCTCCCGCAGGTTCCGCGACGCGGTGCTGGCGCTTGCCGCCGATCACGCCTTCGCCCGCCCGCTGGTCAATTCCGGGCGGTTGAGCCTGCCTTGCACCTATGACGGCTTCGGCCCCGATGACCTTGAAGGCCCGGCGCGTTCGCGACCCGGGGCGCCAGCCCCCGATGCGCCGCTCAATGAGGGGTTTCTGCTCGATCATCTGGGCTGGGATTTCTGCATGTTGGGCCTTGGCGTCGACGTGCCCGAAGCGCTTGACGCCCATGGTCTGGCGGTGACGGGGCTGGTGATCAAGGAGCCGCCCGACCTGATCCGCGACCGTTATCTGGGCACGGCCCCGGGGGCGGTCTATCTGATCCGGCCCGACCAGCATGTGCTGGCACGCTGGCCGTCGTTTGAGGCTGAGGCGGTGCGCGCGGCGATGGCGCGCGCGCTGGGAAAGGCAGGGAGATGACACTCAAACTCGACCCGAATTTAAGCGACCCGGACGGGTTCTATGCCGCACTGATCGACGCCCATGAGGCGCTGGATGCGGAAGCGTCTGCGGCGCTCAACGCCCGGCTGATCCTGGTGCTGGCCAATCAGATCGGCGATCTGGAATTGCTGAAGGCCGCACTGGATGTGGCGAAGTGAGCGCCGTCACGCTTTATGATTATCCAATGAGTTCAGCGGCCTACCGGGTGCGCATCGGGCTCAACCTGGCGGGCATTTCCTATGAGACGGCGCCGGTCAACCTCGTCGAGGGCGACCATCGCGGCGCCGCCCATCTGGCGCGCAACCCGCAGGGCCTGGTGCCGGTGCTGGAGATCGACGGCGCGCGGCTGACCCAGTCGCTCGCCATTCTGAACTACCTCGATACGACCCGCGCCCTGGGGCTTTTGCCCGAAGATTCCGCCGCCCGGGCCCGCGCCGAGGCGCTGGCCATGGTGATTGCCGTCGATCTGCACCCGGTCTGCAATCTCTCGGTCGCCACCCGCGCCACCGGCGGGGCGGAGCCTGCGCGCAGCGAATGGATGCGCCATTTCATCCGTCGCGGTCTGACGGCGTTCGAGACCTTGCTCGCGGAGTTTGATCAGGCGCCCTATGCCACCGGTGAGAGAGTGGGGCTGGCCGACATCTGCCTGATCCCGCAGCTTTTCAATGCCGACCGTTGGGGGGTGCCGCTTGACGATCTGCCGCGCATCCGCGCCATTCGCGCCGCCTGCGCCGTCTTGCCCGCGTTTCAGGCAGCCCTTCCCGAGCGGGTGGGGGCGGGCCGATAGGCCCGCGCCCGCGAAGGTTCAGAACGGCGCTTCGGTGTCGCCCATGCGCACATAGACCGACTTCAACTGGCTGTAATGCTCGATCGCCTGGCGGGAGTTTTCACGCCCGACGCCGGACATCTTGTGGCCGCCAAAGGGCGCTTCCACCGGCGCGTCATTATAGGAGTTGATGAAGCAGGCGCCCGCTTCCACGGCGCCGATCACCCGGTGGGCGCGGGTGATGTCGCTTGTGTAGACGCCCGCCGAGAGGCCGAAGATCGTGTCATTGGCGCGCGCGATCACCTCTTCTTCGGTGTCGAAATCCAGCACCGACAAAACGGGGCCGAAAATCTCGTCGCGCGCGATGGTCATGTCGTCGGTCACATCGGCAAAGATCGTCGGCTCCAGATAGAATCCGTCCCGGTCAACCTGCTCGCCGCCCGCCACCAGCCGCGCGCCTTCCTCGATCCCCTTGGCGATGAAGCCTTGCACGATCTTCATCTGGTTTTCGCTGACCATGGGGCCGAAATTCACGCTTTCGTCCATCGGATCGCCGATCTTGGCGCTGGCGACCCGTTCGGCGAGACGCGCCAGAAACGCCTCCTTGATGCCCTTCTGGACAAAGACGCGGGTGCCGTTGGAACAGATCTGACCCGAGGAATAGAAATTGGCGTTGATCGCCCCGCCGACCGCATTGTTGAGATCGGCATCGTCAAAGATCATCAGGGGCGATTTGCCGCCCAGTTCCATGGTGACGTGCTTCATCTGATCGGCGGCGGCCGCATAGACCCGGCGTCCGGTGGGCACGGAGCCGGTGAGAGAGACCTTGGCGATGCGCGGATCGGTGACCAGTTTTGCGCCCACATCGCCGAGGCCCTGAACCACGTTGTAGATCCCCGCAGGCGCGCCCGCTTCGGTCAGGATCTCGGCCAGTTTCAGCGCGCAAAGGGGCGTGGTTTCCGAGGGTTTGAAGATCATCGCATTGCCGCAGGCGAGGGCTGGCGCGCCCTTCCAGGCGGCGATCTGCGTGGGGTAGTTCCATGCCCCGATGCCAAGACAGATGCCCAGGGGTTCGCGCACCGTGTAAACCCAGTCCTCGCCGAGCTGGATATGTTCGCCGGTGAGCGTGCCGGCCATGCCGCCGAAATATTCCAGCGCATCGGCGGCCGAGGTGGCATCGGCCACCAGGGTCTCCTGCAGCGGTTTGCCGGTATCATAGGTTTCCAGCACCGACAGCGCATGGTTGCGTTCGCGCATGATCCGCGCGGCATCGGTCAGGATGCGCCCCCGTTCCCGGCCCGAAAGGGCCGCCCAATCCTTCTGGGCGGCCTGGGCCGAGGTGATCGCGGCCTCGATCACCGCGTCGGTGGCGCTGTGCAGCCGGGCGATTTCCGCACCATTGGCGGAATAGATCACCGGGATCGGTGTGCCGGTGTCGTCTTCCAGATAGGCGCCGTTCACATAATGGCTGGCCTGGGGCTGGGGATCGTAAGTCATGGTCTGTCCAGTCTTGACGCAGAGTTTCGCGCCACTTGACCCGGTGCGGCAGGCGGGCGCAAGCCCCGGGACTTGAAACTTGTTGAATGTCAGGTGGCGAAAACAAAAAGGACCGGTCCAAACGGGCCGGTCCTTCGTGCAAGTGAGGCAGGGGAGGTCTGCCCCAGGGGGAAGTCTTAGCGGATCTGGTCGATATCGCCGAGCGTCAGACCGATGTCTTCCAGTTCATGGGCCGAGAGTTTCGACAGGGCGGCCCGGGTGCGGCGCACTTCATTCCAGTGGATGAAGCTGGAAACGAGCCCGGACAGCGACAGAAAAGCGCGATCGGCTACGTTAACGTTATGGGCACGGGAAAAGGTAATGGCCATGGCTGGTCTCCTTTGATTTGATGTTTCGTTCTGAGGCGCATTTAGAGCCGAAATATTGGGCGGACAAGCGAGGCTATTGCATGTCCCTTATGCGCTTTGTGCATATCTCGAAAATCCCGCTAAACCCCTTTGAAACAGGCGGAAAACCGCCCTGAAAGTGTCGCAAACAGACCGGCGGAAGGCGCTTTTTGGCCGCGCCGTCCTGGGTTGCGCAAAAGTCGGGCAGGCAGAAAATTTCTCACGCATTTTTCCCATTATTTTGATTGCTTCCAAAACCGCCTGCGCGGGGCCCCGGCGGTGGCTCTGATGCCGAATCGTCACCGCCCGACCCGTCCGATGTGCCGCGCCCCCTTGGAAGATGTTCGCCTTTCGTGCTAATCCAGCCAAAAGGCAGGAAGCAGGGCGGAACAATGCGTGTGATGGGGCTGGACCCTGGGTTGCGGGCGCTGGGCTGGGGCATCGTCGATGTCGCAGGCTCGAAACTCACCCATGTGGCCAATGGGATTTGCCGCACCAATACCGGCGATCTGGGACCGCGGCTGGTCTCTCTCTATGATCAGTTGCACCGGGTCTGGGCCGCCTATGAGCCGCAGGCCGCTGCGGTGGAAATGACTTTCGTCAACAAGGACGGGGCGGGCACGCTCAAGCTTGGTCAGGCGCGCGGCATCGCCATGCTGGTGCCGTCCCAGGCCGGGATCGACGTGGGCGAATATGCTCCCAATGCGGTCAAGAAGGCCGTGGTCGGCGTCGGCCATGCGGACAAGAAACAGGTGGATCACATGGTGCGGATGCAATTGCCGGGGGTGAAGATCGAGGGGCCGGATGCGGCCGATGCCCTCGCCATCGCGATCTGTCACGCCCATATCTCCCAAAGTCGCGCGCGGGTGATGGTATGATCGGGCGCCTGGCGGGCCGCATCATCTCGCGCGGCGCGGATCACGTGCTGATCGATGTGGGCGGTGTCGGCTATATCGTCCATGTGAGCGAACGCACGCTTGCCGCCCTGCCCGGGGTGGGCGAGGCGACGGCGCTTTATACCGATCTTCTGGTGCGCGAGGATCTGCTGCAATTGTTCGGCTTCCCCAGCCTGGTGGAAAAGGAATGGCACCGGCTGTTGATGGGCGTGCAGGGGATCGGCGCCAAGGCGTCGATGGCGATCTTGGGCACGCTCGGCCCCGAAGGGGTGGCGCGCGCCATCGCGCTTGGCGATCACACGGCGGTCAAGGCGGCCCCCGGGGTCGGCCCGAAAATCGCCCAGCGGGTGGTCAATGAACTCAAAGGCAAGGCGCCCGCGATGATGGCGATGGGCGACGCGGAGCCGGGGGCGGCACCCGTGACCGCCGCCAGCGCCGATGGCCCGGTGGTCGAGCCGGTCGCGGCCTCCACGGCCTCGGCCTCTGGATCGGCCGAAGCGCTTTCGGCGTTGCAGAACCTCGGCTACGGGCCGGGGGAGGCGGCGGCGGCGGTGGCCGAAGCGGCGGGCAGCCATGAGGGCGCGGACACCGCGGTGCTGATCCGCGAGGCGCTCAAACTGCTGGCGCCCAAGGGATGAGCCGGGCCATGACCGCAACGCGCCGATCGCCACGAGGGGGCGCCGATGACCGAACCTGATCCGACGCTCCGGCCCGAGCCGCAGCCTTCCGACACCGACCGCGCGCTCCGGCCCCAGCAGCTTTCCGGCTTCATCGGCCAGGCCGAGGCGCGGGCCAATCTGGCGGTTTTCATCGAAAGTGCGCGCAAGCGCGGCGAGGCGATGGACCATACGCTGTTCTATGGCCCGCCCGGTCTGGGCAAGACGACGCTGGCGCAGATCATCTCCCGCGAGCTTGGGGTGAACTTCCGCATGACCTCTGGCCCGGTGCTGGCCAAGGCCGGCGATCTGGCGGCGATCCTGACCAATCTCGAAGCCCGCGACGTGCTGTTCATCGATGAGATCCATCGCCTCAACCCGGTGGTGGAAGAAGTGCTCTATCCGGCGATGGAGGATTTCGAGCTTGATCTGGTGATCGGCGAAGGCCCGGCGGCGCGCACCGTGCGGATCGAATTGCAGCCCTTCACTCTGGTGGGCGCGACCACCCGGCTGGGCCTTCTGACCACACCTTTGCGCGACCGGTTCGGCATTCCCACCCGGCTGCAATTCTATACCGAGGACGAGCTTTATGAGATCGTCACCCGGGGCGCGCGCCTCCTGGGCATCGAAACCGGCGAGGGGGGCGCGCGCGAAATCGCGCGCCGCGCCCGCGGCACGCCGCGGATCGCGGGCCGGCTGTTGCGCCGGGTGGTGGATTTCGCGCTGGTCGAAGGCGACGGGCGGCTGACCCGCGAACTGGCGGACAATGCGCTCACACGGCTGGGGGTCGACGGGCTCGGGCTTGACGGGGCCGACCGGCGCTACCTGACGCTGATCGCGGAGAATTATCAGGGCGGCCCGGTGGGGGTGGAAACCATCTCGGCCGCGCTTTCCGAAAGCCGCGACGCGATCGAGGAGGTGATCGAACCATATCTTCTGCAGATGGGGCTGATCCAGCGCACCCCGCGCGGTCGCATGCTGGCCGAAAAGGCCTGGCGCCATCTCGGCATGATGCCGCCCGCACCTCCGGGGCAGGGGCGGCTCTTCTGATCCCAAGGGGTTGATAAACCACCCCGTTCTGGTTTTCTCGGGCAAGCAACAAGGAGATGTGATGGAACCGGCCGAGGTTGAACGCTTTTTCACCCGCCATGACGGCAGCTATCTGTTTGCCCGCTGGGGCCGGCCGATCGTGCCGGTGGTCTTTGGCGTCGATGACAGCACGCTTTCGGTGATCAAGGGCGCCATTGAAGCGGTGGTCGCCATGGCCGGGCACAAAATGTCCGACATGGACCCGGAGCTGGGCGCCAACATGCTTCTGTTCTTCTTCCGCGACTGGGACGAATTGCTGGAAACACCCGATCTCGACAAGCTGGTGCCCGACCTTCTGCCGCTGGTGCAGCGGCTGCAGGCGGAAGGCGCCAACCGCTACAGGTTGTTCCGCTTCGACGATGCCGGCGCGATCAAGGCGGTCTTCGGCTTCCTGCGCATGGACGAGGCCCTGAGTGCTGTGCCCGCCGAAGATCTGGCGCTCTCCGAAGCGGTGCAATCGAGCCTGCTCTGGGCCGAGGAGGCCTTTGTCTCGGAAGGTCCGCTGGCGCGCGCTGGCGACACGGTGGTGCTGCGCCCCGACGTGGCCAACCTGATCCGCGCAGGCTATGATCCGGTGCTGCCCGATGTGGCCGAAGACGCGAGCCATGCCATGCGTCTGGCGGCGCGGGTGGCCGCATGCTAGGCATCACGCCCCCACGGGTCACCCTTCGGCGCGCGGTTTCTCGACCAGCACAAAGGTCGTGCTTGCGTAGAAATGGGCATTCTCACGCCGGTTCAGCCAGATATCCAGCGGGGCCAGAAGACGTGTCAGGATAAACCATGGGATTTTTAAAAGCAGCGCCAGCGGCTTGGGCAAATAGGCGTTCATATAGCCCACGCCGAGCTTGCGAAAGACAAAGCTGGGCCCGACTCCGACCCCCGCCTTGAGTACTTTCAGACCTTCCCGTTCGAACAGCAACTTGTGTCCGGTAATGGTGAAGTTCTGATAATGATGTGGAAAACCGTGATAGGGCTGAAGGAACGGCGTGTGAATGAAGGCCCGCCCCCCGGGTTTCAGCGTGCGCGCGATCTCGGCTGCCGCGACCCAGGGCGTGTGCAGATGTTCGAAGACCGCATCGCTGTGCACCACATCGACACTGTCATTGGCAAACGGCAAGAGATGGGCATCACCCACAATATCCACATTTGGAAAAGTGCTGATGTTCATGTTCAAAAGCCGCGGGTGATACCGTACCGGCCCGCCGCCGACTGAGAGACAGACCGCATCCGCGCTGATCCCGTCGAAGGCCCGTTCAAGAGTTTCATCCACGTCCGGATTGATGAAAGTGCTCTTGAACAGCTTGTTGAAGAACAGGCGCAGCGGGTTCTGCTTCTTCTCCAGCGCCTCTTCCGTATAGCCATCGTTCATCAACTCGGATTGTTTCGAATAGCTTTCTATCTCATCGGGATTCTCGACAAGGATCGGCACGCCATGGACCACCGGAAAGGCCGATCCATCCTCGGAAACGATCCGGCTTTCCCCCTCCGGTGTCAGCCGACTGCGGCTCGCCGGGGCCACCAGGACACCGCGCGTTATCAATTGGCGAACTTCATCGGATTTGGTCACGTCTGGCATCCCGGTCTGTGCTGTCTTGCGAAATCCTTAGGACTTTCCGACCGCACTTTCCATATGAAATGCGTGATGGCACCGGCTTCAGTCGATCTCCCGCCGATAGAGCCGCATTTCCCCGTCCGTCGCGCTGTCCTCGGCCCAGAACCCTGCCTTCTCCAGCACACGGCCCGAGGCGAGATTGCCCCGGACCACGCCGCCCACCAGCGTCACCGGCCCCTGCGCCTCGAACCAGGCCACCAGACCGCCAAGCATCTCGCTCGCCAGCCCGC
Organism: Silicimonas sp.; assembly: GCA_025800205.1. Lineage (GTDB taxonomy): Bacteria > Pseudomonadota > Alphaproteobacteria > Rhodobacterales > Rhodobacteraceae > CALKXV01. The sequence goes on from JAOXSD010000318.1 coordinate 9,514, forward strand.
GACCCCAGGCGTCGCTGCCCAGCAGATAGCCCAGATGCACCACATCGCCCCCGTGCCTGGCCAGAAGCACCAGCCCGATCACCGCGTCCTCCGCCCGCTCCATGACCACCAGCACCTCGGCCTCTGCCGCCCGCGCCGCAACCCAGGCCGCAGGATCCGCGCCCGGCGGGAAGGCCAGCGACGGCGGCAGCGGCGCCAGAACCTCCGGCGTCAGCAACCGGGGCAGGGCGGCCACGAGCGCCCCGCGCATCGCCTCGAGCGACCGCAGCACCAGGCGCTCGGTCTGAAAAATCACCCCGTCCATGGCCCCACAATAGCACGAAACCGGGCTTGCGTCGTCCGGCAATGCGCGCTCCGGTTTGCCCCAGATCAAGGCGCTGCGCCCGCGCCCTTGCTATGCTTCGCCCCATATCAAGATGCCGGAGGTTTCCATGCTCACTCTTCTTCTGATCCTGCACATTTTCATTGGCTCGACGCTTGCGGGCACCGGTGTGATCATCGTGCTCAGCCTCGGCATCACCAGCACCATGGCGCTGATCGCCTCGGCTGCCATCGGCTTTCTGGTGGCTTTTCCGGTTTCCTGGGTGGTGGCCAAACGGATTACCGCGGCAACCGGTGGCCTCTGACCTACAGTCTCAGCGGTGAATTGAACTCGTGTCACGGCCATGGGCTTCTGCCATCAGCCAATCCCGCAGGGCGCGGGCCTCGGGGGGCAGCCCGGGGCCCTTGGGGCTGACCAGATAAAAGGCGCGGGGCGCGGGCAGGCTGTGGCCGGGGATCACCGCCAGCTTGCCGACCTCAAGAAGCGGCGCGACCAGCCGACGCCAGCCGAGCGCCACGCTTGAGGTCTCACCGGCGATCTGCAACGCCACCGCATAGCTGGTCACCCGGCTGCCCTTGGCCAGCCCGCCGTCAAAGCCCAACTCCTGAAACCAATCGGTCCAGGTGGTCCAGCTCCGGCTTGCGCTGTCCATGTGAATGAGGTGCTGCGCGGCCAGATCCGCAAGCCCGAATCCCTCAAGCTCCGCAGCCTTCCGGGGGGCCGCGACAGGCACCAGTTCGTCGCGGTAAATCTCCTCGTGATGCAGCGCATCATCGGGGTCACGCCCGTATCTTATGAAGAAATCGAGTTTTTCTGCCGCATGAAACGGTCGATCCTGGGTCACCTGGTTGACGTTGATCTGCGGAAAGGCGCGCCAGAACCGGATCAGCGCGGGTGCCAGCCACAGGGTCGAGACAGCGGTGGTCGAGCCGACCACCACCGCGTCGGTCTGGGCACTGTCGCGCAGCTCCGCAAGGCGCCGCGACACCTGCCGGAAGGCGGTCGAGAGGCTCTCGAACAGGGCCTGCCCCTCAGGGGTCAGTTCCACGCCGCGGTGGCGCCGGTCGAACAGGGCGCGGCCCAACTCGCCCTCCAGCGCCTTGATCTGATGGCTGACCGCCCCCGGCGTCACCCCCAGCTCGCGGGCGGCATCCTTGAAGCTCAGATGCCGGGCGGCGGTTTCAAATGCCGCCAATGCCGTGAGCGGCGGGAGGTCATAGTGGCGGCGCGACATGGCGTTCCTTCACCTTAGGTCACTTCAGGTGATAGCGCCGTTTTCCGCCTCCGCCAAGAGCGCTGCATTGCCGCCCGCCGCCGTGGTGTCGATGCAGATCGCGCGCTCGTTGCCGTAGGCGGCGGGCGCGATCGCCTCGGTGACAAGCGGCAGGATCGGCCCCGGCCTTGCGGCCAGCACCGGGCGCAGGCCGGTGCCCCGGAAGGCCACGAGATCCACCGGCGCGTTGGCCAGAAGGGACGTGTCGCTTAGCGCGCCGTCGACCACCATCAGGGCAAACCCGCGCCCCAAAAGGGGCTTCAGCGCCGCCCGCGCGCCCGGTGCCACGGCCATCACCCGGTTGCCCAGGGCAAGCCCTTGGACCATCTGCGCCAGAAGCGTCTCGCCATCGGGGCCGAGGCAAAGCACCCGGCCCTTGGGGACCAGCTCATACTGGTTCGCCTCGCCCGTGGGACCGGGCAGATCGACCGGTCCCATGTCGAGCCTGGCGGCGGCGGCCATGGCAGCGGCGCCGCGACCGCGCAGGGCGGCGCGCAGATCGGCGAGGCTCGGACGTGGGGCAGGGGCAAGGGTGGCAAAGCCTGCTTCGAGATCGGCCAGTGTCACCCCGCCCCGGGGCAGCGGCGCCTCGGGCGCCGGTTCGCTCTTGCGGAAGCGCGGCAGATAAAGCGGGCCGCCCGCTTTCGGACCGGTCCCGGAAAGTCCATGCCCGCCAAAGGGTTGCGAGCCCACCACCGCGCCGATCTGGTCGCGGTTCACATAGACATTCCCGGTCCCGATCCGGTCGATCACATCCTGCACCCGCTGGTCGATCCGGCTGTGCAGCCCGAAGGTCAGCCCGTAGCCGCGCCCGTTCACGGACGCGATCACCGCTTCCAGTTCCGCCGCCTTGAAGGTCGCCAGATGCAGGACGGGGCCGAAAATCTCGCGCGGGATGTCATCGATCCCGCCGACATTCAGCACCATGGGCGCGATGAAATGCCCGGCCTCGGGCACCGCCATTCGCTCCAGCACATTCTCCGCTCCAGCGGCGTATGCGCCGATCTCGCCCCAGGCTTCGGCGTCGATCACCGGGCCCACGTCGGTCGCCAGATCCCAAGGGTCGCCGACCACGAGGCTCGCCATCGCGCCGGTCAGCATTTCGGTCAGCCCGGGCGCCACATCTTCCTGCACATAGAGCATCCGCAGGGCCGAGCAGCGCTGGCCGGCCGATTGGAAAGCGGCGCGCAGAATGTCACGGACCGCCTGTTCCGGCAGGGCGGTGCTGTCGGCCACCATGGCATTCAACCCGCCGGTTTCCGCGATCAGCATCGCTTCGGGTGCGCTTTCGGCCAATTGCCGCTCGATGATCTTTGCGACCTCGGTGGAGCCGGTGAAACAGACCCCGCCCAAAGCCGGTTCGCGTGTCAGGGCGGCGCCGATTGTGGCGCCATCGCCGGGCAGAAGTTGCAAGACGCCGTCAGGCAGGCCCGCTGCGATCAGCCAGGTCACGGCGCGGGCGGCGATCAACGGGGTCTGTTCGGCGGGTTTGGCGATCACCGTGTTGCCGGCGGCCAAAGCGGCGGCGATCTGGCCGGTGAAAATCGCCAGTGGGAAGTTCCAGGGGCTGATGCAAAGAATGACGCCGCGGGCTGTGCCGGTGTAACCCAGCCGCTCCGCCTCATCGGCATAATATCTCAGAAAATCAACGGCCTCCCGGATCTCGGCCACCCCGTCGCCCAGGGTCTTGCCGGCTTCGCGGGCCAGCAGGGCGAAAATCTCGCAGGCGTTCTCCTCGATAATCTCTGCCGCCCGGCGGAGCACCTTGGCACGATCCGAGGGGCTCTGCGCAGCCCAGTCAGGGGCGGATTTGAGGGCTGCCTCCATGGCGCGCGGCGCGGCGTCGGGGGCGGGTTCCGTCACATTTCCTACCACCTCGCCGGGGCGCGCGGGGTTGATCACGTCGCGCGTTGTGCCGCCCAGATCCAGCGGCGACACCGGGCCCACCTGCCAGCGATAAGGCGCGGCAAAAGGCGCGCGACCTTCTTCGATCCGGGCCAGGTCCACCGGGTCGGTCAGATCCCAGCCGGCAGAATTCAGGCGGGGTGCAAAGATCTCCGCCGGGCGCGGCAGGGCCGGGGGCGGGGTGGTGCCAAGAGTCTCGGCCGCCGCAATCGGATCGGCGGCGATCTCCTCTTCGGGCACGTCAAGATCGACGATCTGATTGACGAAAGAAGAATTCGCGCCGTTCTCCAGCAAGCGCCGCACCAGATAGGCCAGCAGATCCTCATGGGCGCCCACCGGCGCATAGATCCGGCAGCGCGCGTCCTCGGCCCGGTGCACCAGATCATGGAGCGTTTCGCCCATGCCGTGGAGACGCTGAAATTCGAACCCGTCCCGCCCGGCGCCCGCCATGGCCAGGATCGCGGCCACCGAATGGGCGTTGTGGGTGGCGAATTGCGGATAGATCCGGTCGCGGCGGTCGAGCAGGCGCCGTGCACCCGCAAGATAGCTCACATCCGTATGGGCCTTGCGGGTGAACACCGGGTAATCCGCCAGCCCCAGCACCTGGGCGCGCTTCACCTCCGTATCCCAATAGGCGCCCTTGACGAGCCGCACCATGATCCGCCGGTTATGGGTTTCGGCCAGGGCATGGAGGTGGTCGATCACCGGCAGGGCGCGGCGCCCGAAGGCCTGCACGACGATGCCGAACCCGTCCCAGTTGTCCAGCGCGGGTGCGGCCATCACGGCGGCGATCACATCCAGCGACAGGTCCAGCCGGTCGGCTTCTTCGGCGTCGATGTTGAGCCCGATGCGCGCCTCCGCCGCCGCCTCCACCAGCACCAGCAGCCGCTCGGTCATCTGCGGCAGCATGGTTTCCGCCTGGGCGCGTTCGTAGCGCGGGTGGAGCGCCGAAAGCTTCACCGAAATGCCCGGGTTTTCGCGGATGTCGTCCGATGTGGCGCGCAACGCTATCGCCCGGATCGCATCGAGATAGGCGGCGTGATAGCGCGCCGCATCGGCTTCGGTCCGGGCCGCTTCGCCCAGCATGTCATAGGAATAGGTGTAGCCCGCCTCGACCTGGGGCGTGCCGCGCTCCATGGCTTCGGCGATGGTTTCGCCCAGGACGAATTGCGCGCCCATCTCGGCCATGGCCTGACCCACCGCCTTGCGGATCACCGGCTCGCCCAGCCGCTTGACCAGCCCGTGCAGCGTGCCCACCACGCCGGTCGTTTCCTCGTCGAGAATCCGGCCCGTCAGCATCAGCGCCCAGGTCGAGGCATTGACCAGGATCGAGCCGGAATCGCCCAGATGCGCGGCCCAGTCATGGGGGGTGATCTTGTCGCGGATCAACTCATCCACCGTGGCCGCATCGGGCACCCGCAACATCGCTTCGGCAAGGCACATCAGTGCCACGCCTTCCTCGGTCGAAAGGCCGTATTCCGCCAGAAAGGCCTCCATCACGCCGACCGATCCGGCGCCGCGCACATCGCGCACCAGTTCGGCGGCCCGGGCCGAGATCGCCGCCCGGTCGCCCGCGCTGAGGCCGGTGGCGGCGATCAGTTCCGCGACCAGTTCGGCCTCATCGCGCAGGTTTGATGCGCGGATGGTGTCCCGTGTGATTTCGATGTTCATGCGCCCCCCTTGAGCCGGAGGGCGCAGCAGGTCAGTTCGGCGACCGTTCGGCCCAGCCGGCAAAGATCTTTTCCAATGCCACCACCACGTAGTAGAGCAGGATCCCCATGATCGCCAGCGCGATCAGGACCGCGAACATCAGCGGGTAATCGGCGCTGATCTTGCCTGAATCGAACAGATGCCCCAGGCCGCGGCCGTGGGGTTCGACGATCTCCATCAGATTGGTGCCGATGAAGGCCAGTGTGACGGCCACTTTCAACGCGCCGAAAAACTCGGGCAGGGTCTTGGGCAGCGCGATTTTCCAGAAGATCGCCACTTTGGAGGCACCGAGAGAGGCGAGGATGTCGCGATATTCCGGCTCCAGCGTCGAGAGCCCGATCGAGACCGAAACGGCGATCGGGAAGAAGGAGATCAGGAAGGCGATCAGGATCGTGTTGAAATCGTGCTGGCCCACGAACATCAGCGCGATGATCGGCACCACGGTCGCCTTTGGGATGGCGTTGAAGCCCACCAGCAGGGGGTAGAGCGCGTCGCGCATGGTGCGCGAGAAGCCCATGACCATGCCGATCAGCACGCCGACGATCACGGCAAGGAGCAGGCCCACCACCGTGCGCCAGAGCGTGTCCCAGGCGTATTCCAGAAACAGCCAGCGGAATTTCCAGAAGGCGGGCCAGAGATCCGAGGGCGAGGCCATCTTGTAATTCGGCCAGCCGTTGACCCAGACGAGCCATTCCCAGAAGAGGCCGAAGAGCACGAGGGCGAGGATTGGGACGGCGACTTGTTTGAGGCTCATGCCGCTTCTCCTTCTTCGGCCCGGCCCTGGGCCACCTTGATCTGATGGCGCAGGATGTTCAGCGCCTCCGCACTTTCGGGCGTATAGAGATGTTCCAGATCGCGCTCGCCGGTCAGATGCACATCCATGACGTATTGGGTGCGGGCGGGGCGGCCCGAGAGCACGATCACCTGATCGGCCAGAAAGATGCTTTCGCGCAGGTCATGTGTGATCAGCACGCCGGTAAACGGCTCTTCGGCCTTCACTTTATGCATGGTCTGCCAGAGGTCTTCGCGGGTGAAAGCATCGAGCGCGCCGAAGGGCTCATCGAGGATCAGCACCTCGGGTTTGTGCACAATGGCGCGGCAGAGCGAGGCGCGTTGCCGCATGCCGCCCGAGAGTTCTGAGGGGCGTTTTTCTTCGAACCCTTCGAGGCCGACGAGGGCGAGCAGGTGGCGGGCGCGCTCTTCCTGTTCGCGCTTGCTCATTTTATTGGGCACGATTTCCAGGGGCAGCATGACGTTCTGCAGGATGGTCCGCCATTCCAGCAGCACCGGGTTCTGAAAGGCCATGCCGACGGTGCTTTTCGGTCCCGTCACTTTCTGGCCATGCAGCCAGACCTCGCCGTGATCGGGCTTCATCAGCCCGGCCACCAGCCGTGTGAGCGTGGATTTGCCGCAGCCCGAGGGGCCGACCACCGCACAAAATCCGCCTTCGGGCACGGCCAGTTCCAGCCCGTCCAGCACCGGAAGGGGGCCGTCGCCCGTTTGGTAGGCGTGGCGCACGCCTTTGATTTCGATAAGATTTTCCGACATCATCCCGCCCCCGCGAAGTGAATCGGCGGGGTCGTTGCCCCGCCGATCTGATTGACTTATTTCAACATCCGGCTGCCCGCATCGGGCAGATAGGCGTCGGTGAAATAGAGCGACGCATCAGGTGCATTCTGGAACTCGTAATTCTCGCCCAGTTGCGCGATGGCCTTTTCCATCCGGGCGGGATCAATCGCGCCCATGCCGTTTGCCATGGCCGCCTCGGTCGCCACATTGGCGTCGATGGCCAGTTGCAGGCGGCGGGTTTCCAGACCCGCATCGGCGGCCGGGTTCCGCTCCATCAGGCTTTCGATCGCCTTGGCGGGATCAGCGATGGCGTCTTTCCAACCTGCGGCAACGGCGGTCAGGAAACCCTTGATCACGTCGGGGTTGGCGCTTGCGAAATCGGTGTTGACGATGATCGCATTGCCGTAGAGCGCGAGGCCATAATCGGCCATCAGGATGGTCGAAATGTCATCTTCCGGCACGCCCAGCCGCACCAGGTTCAGATAGGACGAGAAGGAAAAGCCGGTGACCGCATCCACATTGCCCTCGGCCAGCATCGGCTCACGGGTCGGGAAGCCGACGGGTTCGACCTTGATCGCGCTCACGTCCAGATCGTTGGCGGTGGCAAAGGCCGGGAATTGCGCCCAAGCGCCATCGGGGGGCGGGGCGCCCAGCACCTTGCCTTCGAGGTCTTTCGGTTCCGACACGCCCAGCGATTTGCGACCGACCACGGCAAAGGGCGGCTTGTCATAGATCATCATCACGGCGGTGACCGGCGCGCCGGGGTTCTGATCGAGGAACTTGATCAGCGAATTGATATCGGCAAAGCCCACCGGGAACGCACCCGTGGCCACTTTCGGGATCGCGTCGAGCGAGCCCTGACCGGCGGAGATTTCCACAGAGAGATCGGCGGCACCGAAATGGCCGTTGTCGATGGCGGCGAAATAGGGGGCCGAAGGGCCTTCGAATTTCCAGTCGAGCGCGAAGGGCAGTTTCGTCTCGGCCAGCGCCGTGCCCGTCAGTGCGACGGTGGCTGCAAAAGCCGCCAGAGTGTGTTTCAGCATGAAGGTCTCCCAGGTTGTTACGGCACAGATCGCCCCGCCGAAGCGCCCGCCCTGCGGCTGACGAAGAGAGGCAAAAAGCGGCAGCCTGCGCCCTTTCATTCAGCAAACACTCTGGCGCATGCTCTAAGTGCTTGCAATACATGGCGCGCGCGGGCGCGGTGGCGTTCAAAAACTGCCCGTTTTTTCAGCGCATTGCGCGGCCTTCTGGATCATATGGCGACGCCGGAATGACCTTTGCAGCCCGCTCTGCGCCGACGATATGGACGCTCAGGGCGCTGCCCTCGGCCGCCGCTTCCCGATCCACCATCGCCATGGCAAGGGACTTACCAAGCGAGTGCCCATAGCCGCCCGAGGTGACGAAACCGACGAGCTTGCCGTCCTGCCAGACCGG
>JAOXSD010000329.1 GCA_025800205.1 Silicimonas sp.
AGCTACCACGCTGGATTCACAAGATGAATCCCTCACGCGATTTGTGCAACAGAGCCCAAAACAAGGGAAGAGATGCGCTTGAAGCATTCGACGGATTGATCGGGAATAAGACCATCATAGCCAAAGCAGCTTTGCCGCTGCCCCCATGCGTCGCGAACGCCTTACTTCATGCGAACAATCACCAGCGCGCGAAGCGGAACCGAAAATCGGGCGCAGAGCGTCTTGTGGCCTGTAGAGGTTTGCGAAAGCGTGCAGCGTTTCTCTTTGATCAGGATGGCTTGCATCAGGACACCCATAAATCCCTGACCGAATGCGGCGTCGATCTTCAATGGTCTGCCCGCACCACTTGGCATCGCCAGCCGTGTTGACCATGAACTCCGAGCCTTTGCCTTCGATCAAATGGGAGGGCGTTAGCAAGCCAACCCGAACAAAGGAGAAAAGATCATGGCACGCGAAAACCACACCACAAACCAAGCCACCAACGCACCCGACTATCTGGCCTGGCACGTTACGCAAAGGGGCGAGAAGTCCTATTGGAACAAAGTCGGCGCAGCATGGGTTCACAAAGACGGCAAGGGCTACACACTTCAGCTCGAAACCTGCCCGATCAATGGCCGTATCGTTCTGCGCCTTCCGCTTGAAGATGCACCACTGGCCGACAGCGAGGGGCGCGCATAAACGCGCCCCTTCCTCTATCGATCAAGCCGAGGCTTTTGAGGGGAACGTTGACGCCGTCGCTCTTCTTCGGCTTTTTCGCGTTCACGATCAAAGGCCTTGCCCTCTTCATAGTTTGCCACGTCTTTGCGGAGCTGCATCAGCTCCCCCCGAACAATGGCGCGTTGCTTTTTGACATCTCTTTGAAGAACCTGACGTTCTTCGAGCTGCCGGAAGATCAGCGTATCTTTCTCAGCCCGATCACGTTGCCATGCTTGCAGCGTCTCTTGTTCATTCTGTGCTTTGATCTTCGCATATTGCCCCGTCAAACGATGCCAAATGCCGGAGAACCCGCGCGGCAATCGCTGCGATCTTTCCTTGGCTTCTGCCACCCAGCGTTTCTCATGACGCCGCCCAAGATTAGTTCGTTCGTCTGCGTGACGGGCAACCATTTCGGTTCGACGGAAGTCGATCATGGCAAAGCGCTGTTTCGCATCGCGCCGCGCCTCAACGGCAAATGCTTCGAGCTTGCGCGACATGCCTTTGGCAATCTCGGCTTTGACGATATCAACCGAAGTGAGTTGGTCGCGATCACCCAAGCGGGCTTCAAGCTCTTTTGCCTTCATCCCAGTGTAACGAGACAGGGAATAAACTTCGCCGAGGTAATCGACAGCGACAAACCCACGACGATCACCCCGCGCCAACCAAAAACCACGTTCCTTGAGCGCCTGTTCAAATGAAGCACGATTGTCTGAGACTTCCCAGCATTGCCGGAACACGGACTTAATCTCTCTGGGATCAAGGCCAACCCGCTTGGCTTGCTGCCACTCTTCGCGTGAAAAATTCAGAGGATCGCGCAAGCGCCGATCCTGCAAACCACGTGGCATATCCCAACCATGTTCCAGGTACAGCTCTCGCGAGACATCTTTCAGCTTGGACTTGTAGTGAGGAAGATTGATCGCACGCATGCGCTCTGTATCAATCCGCGACCAGACGACATGCGCATGGCGTCTGCCATCTTTTTCATGAAACACGATAGCACGCGGTTGGTTATCTAAACCGAGCTTTTTGCCGATCTGATCTGCGGCTTGTTCGAATACCTTCGTCGGGACGTCCGCACCTTCGGGTGGGTTCAGACTCATGGAGAACAGATAATTCTTGCACCGTGTGCCCTTGGCGATGGCATCGGCTTCACTGAACGCTTCTATCAGATCGTCGCTGACAAAGCCGGACACTTCATGAAGTTCAACGTGCTCATTATCGCGCATCGCCAAAAGATAACGAGCAAGCTGCCCAGCATCGCCCCTCTCTTTGGCCTTAAGGATCATGGTCCACTCCTCGGCATTTTTCCTAGCGCACGGAGCAGATCAGCGCGCAGTGCCTGAACTTCTCGGCACGCTTCCACTAGGTCAGCTTCGGTTTCCGGTGTCACCGGCAACGAACCGGTATTCACAGCCTTCGCCAGTTGATTCAGGTTCGATGACAAACGGGACGCGCCCAATGCGCCCAAGACTCGCGCCAAGACTTCAGCGTCCTTCACAGGGCTGTTTCCAGGCCTCTTACGAGGCGATGCATCGTCGCCGAACAATTCTTCCCGGATATGGGCTGCGAGCGCCTTGCGCCCACGCGCCGCGTCCAGACTTGCCCGCTCTTCAAAAGTAAAACGGATGGAAAACGGCGGCGGATACTTCGGAGCATCGGCTTCGGATTTCACCGAATTTGACGCTATATCATTGAAATTATGGTCTAAAGTGCTCATCGTCGCACCTCAGACTCTTTGAGTCTAACTGTGCGAGATAGCGTTCCCACTCCTCAAGGGTGTCGAACAGATTAGTCCATTCTTCGTCGCTGAGGGAATTGAACTGGCAGTTCAATCCATTTCCCTCTTGGCGCACCATTTTCCACCACAAACCTGCAAATCCGCCCGTGTTTTCAGGCCATTGCGTGCTTTTGGCTCGACGCCGGACGGCGAATCGCAGGTTTTGGAATCGGATGGGTGGGCGCCCGGGACGACCTTAGTCTTCGCAGGGCCAGGCCGGTGCAGGGCCGATGGACGGGTGGCGCAATTCGCTGCCCGGGGTCAGGCCAAGCTGGGCCGACAGACCGCCGTTGATTTCGAGCACATATTGAATGTCGTCGCCGCCTTCGATGGCGGTCTCGTCGAGAGGGATGGCATTTTCATGGATGCGCGACACCCGGCCCGCCCCATCGAGAAAGATCATGTCGAGCGGGATCAGCGTGTTGCGCATCCAGAAGGAGACGCGCTGGGGATGATCATAGACGAAAAGCATGCCCGCGCTGCGCGCCAGCGTCTCGCGGTGCATCAGCCCCTGGGAGCGCTCGGCGGGATCATCGGCCAGTTCGACGGAAAAGCGCGCCACGCCCCAATCGCCGCGCAGATCCACGCGGGTCGGCGCGCAATCGGCCAGGCCCGATCCCGCGCTGAACACCAGAATAAGGAGAAAGGTTATTCCTCGTCGGATTTGAGAGCCGCTTCCCATGAGGTGACCTGCGTTGCCATGCGACCGCGCTTGCCCTCGACCACCCGCAGCGAGACGGCCTCGCCCGGTTGCAAATCTGCAAGACCCGAGCGGCGCAGCACTTCGATATGCAGGAAGACGTCTTCTTCCCGACCAAAGATATTGGCAAAGCCAAATCCCTTGGCCTTGTCGAACCACTTCACCCGGGCGGGCACCAGCGGCAAGGACAGATCCACCGGCTCGGCGATCTCGCCCCCGGCGGAAATCTCTTCTTCGGCTTCCACAGCCGCGGGAGGCTCTATCTGAAGAACCTCAACGGCCTGGATGCCACGCGCCGTTTCCTGGACAATCACCTCGATACCTGCCGCATCAGCGACCGATGACTGGCCAAAGTTCCGCAGAACATTGGCGTGAAGCAATATATCCGGGCCGCCCTGATCGGACACGACGAAGCCAAAGCCCTTCGACGGGTCAAACCATTTGACGGTTCCGGTGACGCGCGCCCCGTCTTTTCTGGCGTCGGTCATCTGTTGCATCATCCCTCGGGTTTCCACCCAGTTGTTTTTTTTACACTTTGCGGCAGAGAGCCGCGTTAATGCAATCACTAAGCCTTAAAGCTCCGTGATTTTATGTGCAGATTTTCATTAGGGGTAGAGACGGGCAATTTCCCAGGCCCCATCCGCCCCCTCCCGGGTCCAGCGAAAGCGGTTGTGAAGGCGGAATTCGCCGTCTGCCCAGAACTCGATTTCCACCGGTTTGATCCGGAACCCGCCCCAGAAGGGCGGCCGCTTCGGATTGAGCCCGTGCACCACCCCCATCTTGGCGGCCTCGGCCATCAGTTTTTCCCGTGAAGACAGGGGCTGCGATTGCTGCGAGGCCCAGGCGCCGACCCGGCTTTTCAGGGACCGCGACGCGAAATAATCGTCCGCCTGGGGCCCCTCTTCGCGGCTGACATGACCGCGCACCCGGATCTGTCGGCGCAGGGATTTCCAATGCAGCACAAATGCAGCCTTTCCGTTCGCGTCAATTTCGCTGCCCTTTTTTGATCCATAATTGGTATAGAAAACGAAGGCGGCGTCTTCGATATCTTTCAGGAGCACCATGCGCACATTGGGCATGCCGCCCTCGTCCACTGTCGAAAGCGCAATGGCGTTGGGATCGTTGATCTCGGTTTCTTCCGCTTCGCCCAGCCAGCGCCGGGCAATCTCGAACGGATTGTCCCCTTCGAAAATGCCGCTGCGATCACTCATCTTCGTGCCCCTTACCCTTGATGCAGGTTTTCTGATGTCATAGACCCTGCCCAGGGTAAATGGGCTGAGGAATGAAGATGACAACAGGACTTATGGCAGGCAAACGCGGCCTGATCATGGGGTTGGCCAATGACAAATCCATTGCCTGGGGGATCGCGAAAGCGGTGGCCGAGCAAGGGGCGGAACTGGCCTTTTCCTATCAGGGCGAAGCGCTGAAGAAACGTGTGGGACCGCTGGCCGAACAACTGGGCTCGGACATCGTTCTGCCCTGCGACGTGGGCGACATGGAGAGCGTGGATGCCCTCTTTGATGCGCTGAAAGAGCGTTGGGGCAAGTTGGACTTCGTCGTCCATGCCATTGGTTTTTCGGACAAAAGCGAACTTCGCGGTCGCTATGTCGACACCAGCCGCGACAATTTCATGATGTCGATGGACATTTCGGTCTATTCCTTCACGGCCGTGGCCAAACGCGCCTCCGAGATGATGCCCGATGGCGGCTCGCTTCTGACCATGACCTATTATGGCGCCGAGCGGGTCATGCCCCATTACAACGTGATGGGCGTCTGCAAGGCGGCTCTGGAAGCTTCGGTGCGCTATATGGCCGAGGATCTGGGCCGCGACGGCATCCGGGTGAACGCGATCAGTGCCGGCACGATCAAGACGCTGGCCGCCTCCGGTATCGGCGATTTCCGCTATATCCTGAAGTGGAACGAATACAATTCGCCCTTGCGCCGCAACGTCACCATCGAGGATGTGGGCGGGGCCGGTCTTTACCTTCTGTCCGATCTCGGGCGCGCGGTGACCGGCGAGGTGCATCACGTGGACTCGGGTTACCACGTGGTCGGCATGAAGGCGCTCGATGCGCCGGACATGACCTACGACAAGAAAGAATAAGCGATGATCGGGGCCGAGCATCTGATTGCCTTCAATCTGACGCTTCTGGCGGCGATCGCCTCGCCCGGCCCCGCGCTTCTCTTCCTCGTGCGCACCACAATGGCCAAGGGCCGCGCCGCAGGCGTGGCGGCGGCCTTCGGCCTTGGCCTGATGGCCGCGCTCTGGACCGGGGCGGCGCTTCTCGGGCTCGACGCCCTCTTCACGCTGTTTCCCTGGGCCTATCTGGCGGTGAAGATCGTCGGGGCCACCTATCTGATCTGGGTCGCCGTGCAGGTCTGGCGCAGCGCCCATGAGCCGGTGCATGAAGGCAGCGCGACCGCGCAGAGCAAATTCTTCCGTCAGGGAATGCTGATCAATCTCGGCAATCCGAAATCGGTGCTCTTTGCAGCCGCCGTGATCGCGGTGATCTTTCCCGCCGATCTCTCGCCCACGGCCAAGGCGATAATTTTCGGCAATCATCTGGCGATTGAATGGCTGATCCAGCCGACCCTGGCCGTTCTGTTGTCCACCGAAGCGGTGCGCCGCCGCTATCTGGGCGCGAAATTTATCACCGACCGCATTGCTGCGGGCGTCCTGGGCGCCCTTGGCCTGCGGCTTCTGGCAGACCGCTGAGACCTGCTGACCACCAAGAAGAAAGAGAAACCATGACCGATCAGCTGCCCCATGAAAAAGGCTTCCACGTCTCCTGGGACCAGATCCACCGCGACAGCCGCGCGCTGGCCTGGCGGCTCGATGGACGGGGCCCCGATGACGGCGCCTGGCGTGCCATCGTGGCGATCACAAGGGGGGGCATGGCGCCCGCGATGATCGTGGCGCGCGAGCTGGACATCCGCACCGTGGACACGATTTCGGTGCAATCCTATCACCATCAGGCCCAGGGCGAGGCGCAGGTGCTGAAGGCCCCCGACGCGGCGATGATGGGCGACGGCACCGGCATTCTGGTGGTCGATGATCTGGTGGACAGCGGCAAGACCCTGGAACTGGTGCGCAGCCGCTATCCCAAGGCGCATTTCGCCACGGTTTATGCCAAGCCGAAGGGCGAACCCATGGTGGATACCTTCATCACCGGCGTGAGCCAGGACACCTGGATTTTCTTCCCCTGGGACATGGCGCTCCAGTATGTGGAGCCCTATCGCGGCAAGGATTGAGACCTGCGGCGGCGTGCGGGGCTATTTGCCGGCCCCGCCGCGAAAATCCACGGTGATCAGCCGGTCGGCGCCCCAGCCCACGAGACCGGCGATGATCAGGCCCCAGATCGCCCAGATGGCAAAGAGGATCATGAAGATGATCACCCCGAAAGTGACAAGAAACGCGTTGGTGTAATCGCTTACGATGCCCGGTCTGTCGTCGTTCATGGGTCAGGTGCTCCAATCCAGTAAACCACCCTTCGGGGTGAAGAATAGAGCGAATCCCTGACAGACAAAGACTACGATTTCGTGAGCAGGCCGGTTCAGGCGGATTTCGCCGCTTTCAGGGCGGCGGGCAGCGCATCTGCCAGGCGGTCGAGATCCTCCGGACGGCCCGCGCTGATCCGGATGCAGCGGTTGCCCGGCGCCGAAAAGGGCATGCGCACAAAGACATCGCGGTCCTCCAGCGCCTCCAGCACCGCGCGCGCATAGGCGCCGTCCCGGCCGCAATCGACGGTGACGAAATTTGTGGCAGAGGGCAAGGAAATGAGGCCGTTTGCAGAAGCGATGGCGCTGATCCGGTCGCGGGCCTCGGCCACCTGGCGGCGCACCTCGTCAAGCCAGGCGCTGTCTGCAAGCGCGGCAAGGGCGGCGGCCTGAGCGACCCGGCCGAGCCCGAAATGGTTGCGGATCTTGTCGAAACTGCGGATCACCTCCCGGGCGCCGAAGGCGTAGCCGACGCGCAGGCCCGCCAGCCCGTGGGCCTTGGAAAAGGTGCGCATGCGGATCACCCGGGGATCGTCGAGAGCGACGCGAGGGATGGCATCTGCGGGGGCAAATTCCACATAGGCTTCATCGAGCAGCAGCAGGCAGTTCTCGGGCAACTCGGCGATCATCGCCTCGATGGCGGCGGCGGGATGCCAGGAGCCCATGGGATTGTCGGGATTGGCGAGATAGATCATCTTGGCGCCGCTGTCGCGGGCGGCGGTCAGCAGCGCGTCGAGGTCTTCGCGGTCGTCGCGATAGGGCACTTTGACAAGCGTGCCGCCGAAGCCCGCCACATGGTAGTTGAAGGTCGGATAGGCCCCGTCGGAGGTGACCACCCGGTCGCCCGGAGCCACAAAGAGGCGCACCACATAGCCCAAGAGCCCGTCGATGCCTTCGCCCGCGACCAGCTGATCCGGCGCGCAGCCGAGATGGGCCGCCAGCCCCGCCCGCAGATCGGTGCATTCGGGATCGCCATACATCCAGGCCTCAGCGGCGGCCGCCGTGATCGCCTCACGCACCCGGGGTGACGGGCCGAAGGTGCTTTCATTGGCCCCAAGCCGGGCGGCAAAGGGGCGTCCCCGGCGGCGTTCGATGGCCTCGGGACCGACAAAGGGCACGGAGGCGGGCAGGCTTTGGGCGAGCGGGGTTTCGAGCGGCATTTTCATGGCACCAGCAACAGCACGGCGGGCGTCCGGGGGCAAGGATCTTTGAAGATCCTTGCAAAAGGCGCCGAGGCCTCAGCTTTCGAAACTGTGCCCCTCGGCTTCGAGCAGGGCCCGCACCCGGTCGAAGGCCTCCGCCGGGCAGAGAATATGTTCGCCGTCAAAGGTGCAAAGAACGAACACGCCGATGCCTGCGGCGGATATCGGGGCGACCAGCGCCGCCACCACGCCCGACTGATCGAAGGCAAAGGGGCCCAGGCTGCGAAAACAGGCCCAGCCCCGCTCGGCGGTCACATCGGCGGGGATGCGCGCCTCCGGGCAGATGATCGTCAGCTCATCCTCGGCCCGCACCATGGCCGAAAGACCCGGCCCGTTCATCCAGCCCGGGCTTTCGGCCCCTGCGGGCAGGCGCGCCACGCCATAGCGTCCTGCCACCTCTTTGAGTTTCATCGCGACCTCTCCCATGCTTGATCCCGAGCGCCTGCCCTAACAGGGATCGCGCGCCGCGCTCTGGAGTGATTTTGTCGCAGCCCTCGCCCGGACCGGTTCAAAAGCGCCGCTTTTGCCGCAAACGGGAAAGTCTGCCGTCGCGAAGGCGCGAAGCTGAAGGGGGAGGAATGCGCATGAACATCGGATTTATCGGGCTCGGCAATGTGGGCGGCAAGCTGGCCGGGTCGCTGTTGCGCAACGGGCATGAGCTTTGGGTGCATGATCTGAACCGGGAGGCTGCCGCGCCGTTTCTGCAGGCTGGTGCCGATTGGGCCGCGCACCCGGCGGAGATTGCGGAACGCTGCGACTACATCATCACCTGCCTGCCCTCGCCTGCGGCTTCGGCGGCGGTGATGGAGGGGGCGGACGGGCTGATTGGCGCGCTCAGGCCCGGGACGATCTGGGCCGAGATGTCGACCACCGATGCAGGCGAGATCCGGCGGCTGGGGGCGCTGGTGGAGGCGCGCGGCGGGCGGACCATCGATTGTCCGGTGTCGGGCGGCTGCCACCGGGCGGCCACCGGCAATATCTCGATCTTTGCAGGCTGCGACCGGGCGACCTTCGAGGCCGCCCTGCCCGTTCTGACCACGCTGGGGCGACGGGTGCTGCATACCGGCGGGCTCGGCTCGGCTTCGCTTTTGAAGGTGATGACCAATTATCTCGCGACGATCAATCTGGTCAGCCTCGCCGAGGCGCTGACCACGATGAAGGCGGCGGGGCTCGATCTGGCGACCACCTATGAGGCGATCCGGATTTCCTCGGGCAATTCCTTTGTTCATGAGACCGAAAGCCAGGTGATCCTGAACGGATCGCGCGACATCAATTTCACCATGGATCTGGTGGCCAAGGATATCGGGCTTTTCGATGGGATCGCCCGTGACAACGGTGTTGACCTGTCCCTGTCGCCGGTGCTGTGCGGGATCTTCGAGGAGGCGATCGCGGCCTATGGGGCGCGGGAAAACTCGCCCAATATCATCCGGCGCTATGAGGAGCCCGCCGGGCTCGACATTCGGGCGCCCGGATTTCCCGCCGAGATGGTCGATGACGAGCCCGAAGCGCCGGGATATGAGGTGAAGGTGCGGCGCGGCTGAGCCGCGCAGAGAGCCGTTCCCCCTGAAGCGGAAGTGTGCTTTGGTGGGGCCATGAAACGTTCAACCATCAACGAGATCATGCAGGCTGCGGATGAGATGATCCGCAGCTTCGGCTTCACCCTGCCCCCGTTTGCCAGATGGACACCGGAGACGTTCCGCGCCCGGGTGGCCGATGGCAGCGCGCGGCGGATTGCCGAGGCACGCATGGGCTGGGACATCACCGATTACGGCGAAGGCCGGTTTGACGACATGGGGCTGTTTCTGTTCACCCTGCGCAATGGCTCGCTGGCCGATCTGACCGCCGGGCGCGGCATGGTCTATGCGGAGAAGCTGCTGATCAGCCGTCAGGACCAGCTCAGCCCGATGCACACCCATGTGATCAAATCCGAGGACATCATCAACCGGGGCGGCGCGACGCTCGCGGTGGAATTGTTCGGCTCGGACGAAAGCGGCGGGTTCGACGACAGCAAGGGCGTGACGGTGCTGACCGATGGGCTGAAGCGCGAGCTGCCGCCCGGTCATGTGCTGAAACTGGCGCCCGGTGAAAGCATCACGCTCAATCCGGGGGATTGGCATGCCTTCTGGGGCGATGGCGGCGATGTGCTGATCGGCGAGGTCTCCACCGTCAATGACGACGAGACCGACAATGTCTTTCGCGAGCCCATCGGGCGGTTTGCCGATGTGGAGGAGGACGTGGCCCCCGACCATCTGCTGGTGAGTGACTACGCGAGCTGGTTCAAAGCGTAGCCAGCGCGCGGGCCGCGTCTTCGGCCACCACAGGGCGGCCGGTGGACCCGTAGGTGCCGGAGCGGAGCGCGGGGAAAAGCCGGAACAATTCGTCGCGTGCGGGCGCGGCAAGGGCCGAAAGGGCGGCATCGCCGGGATAGAAGCTCTCCGAAGGGGCGCCATTGGCGATCACCACCTCGTGGCGGTCGAAAAGCATGTGCAGATAGGTGACCATGCCACCGAATTCGGTGGTGATGGTGAAATCGTTCACCAGGCTTTTCGCCGGCACCAGAACCTCGTCCTGTCCAAAGAGGCTGCGCGCCTCGGCGCCGGTCACCAGCATCCGGTGCTGGGGCGAGACCCAGAGATCGCGGTGATTGCCGAAGACGCCGCGCAGCACACGGACCGGGGCCAGCGCGCCGGAGGCGCGGACCTGGCGGTTGCCGATCCAGCGGATTTTCTGCGGGCCGTTGTCGCGGGTGATCACCTCATCGCCCGGGCGCAGGCTTTCGATCCGGCGTTCGCCTGCCGGGGTGCGAATAAGCGTGCCCTGCACAAAGCAGATGATCGCTTCGATCTCGTGATAGCTGACGCGCAGACCGTCGCTGAGCCGCAGGTCACCCGACAGCGGCGCCGCGCCCTGCGGCTGCACCACCGCGTTCCCATCTTCCCCGCCCCAAAGGGCGCCGAAGCCGTTTGACATTTTCCCACTCTGGAACGGCAGCCCGTTCCCCCCAAGGTACGCTTTTATGCCCGACCCTCCCTTCATGCGGGTGATCGGCGGTGTTTCGTGTTCTACGACCCCAGTAATGCCGGAAATCATAGAACGCCGGGGCCACCTGCGCAACAAGGACGCGGGCTATTGGCAGCTTCTGACTTACCCCGGCCCCCTCGGCGATGTAGAAATGGGCATGAAATGGATCGATCTGCCCCCTGTCTGGTTGCTGGGCGCCCTTGGGCTGGCCTGGGCCCTGCCCGTTCGGTTTGGCCCCGGCGGGCTGATCTGGCTCGGCTGGGCCTGTCTTGGTGTGGGCACGGTTCTGGTGGTGCTGGCGCTGCACGCCTTTGTGAACGCACGCACCACCTTCATGCCGCGCGAAGAACCCAAGGCGCTGATCACCGGGGGCATTTTTTCGCGGCTGCGCAACCCGATCTATCTGGCGGATCTGCTGTTTCTGGCGGGCGCTTCGCTGATCTGGGGCAGCCTCGCCGGACTTTTTCTGGTGATCCCCTTCGCCCTCGTGCTGCACCACCGGTTCATTCGCGGGGAGGAAGAGATGTTGCGGGCCCATTTCGGCACCGAATATGATGACTATGTTTTGAGCACGCGGCGGTGGTTCTGACCCCGGACGTGGCGTCTTGCGACATGCGGCATGCAGAGCAGTTGCGCCTCTGCGGTTGTTTTCCTAAAAGCGGACCAAGTGACGCGAAATAAAATTTCAAAAAGGGGGCCTTGATGAAAATCGGAGTGCCAAAGGAAGCAGCATCCGGCGAGGCGCGTGTGGCGATGACGCCCCAAAGCGCCAAGGATCTGCAAAAGCTGGGCTATGACTGCCTGATCCAGAAGGGTGCAGGTCAGGCGGCCGGATTCGACGATGCCGATTATGAGGCGGCAGGCGTGTCCGTCGTCACCGGTGCCGCGATCTGGAAAGATGCCGACGTGATCGCCAAGGTGCAGCCCCCCAGTGAGGCCGAGACCGGCAAGCTCTCCGAAGGTCAGACCCTGATCTCCTTCTTCTATCCGGCCGCCAACGAGGCGCTGCTGGAAAAGGCCAAGGGCACCGGCGCCAATGTGATCGCCATGGATATGGTGCCGCGGATCTCCCGCGCCCAGAAAATGGACGCCCTGTCCTCGATGGCGAACATCGCGGGCTACCGCGCTGTTATCGAAGCAGGAAACAACTTTGGCCGGTTCTTCACCGGTCAGGTGACCGCAGCCGGCAAAGTGCCGCCCGCCAAGGTGCTGATCGTCGGCGCCGGTGTGGCCGGTCTTGCCGCCATCGGCACCGCGACGTCACTGGGTGCGATCACGCTTGCCTTCGATGTGCGCCCCGAAGTGGCCGAACAGATCGAATCGATGGGCGCCGAATTCGTCTATCTGGATTTCGAGGAAACCCAGCAGGACGGCGCGGCGACAGGCGGCTATGCAGCCCCGTCGAGCCCCGAATTCCGCGAGAAACAGCTTGAGAAATTCCGCGAACTGGCCCCCGAGATCGACATCGTCATCACCACCGCATTGATCCCGAACCGGGATGCGCCGGTGCTCTGGACCAAGGACATGGTCGAGATGATGAAGCCCGGTTCGGTGATCGTCGATCTGGCGGCCGAGCGCGGTGGCAATTGCGAGTTGACCGAGAAGGACAAGAAGATCGTCACCGACAACGGGGTAACCATCGTCGGTTACACCGACTTCCCCAGCCGGATGGCGACGCAATCCTCGCTGCTTTATTCCACCAACATCCGTCACATGATGTCGGATCTGACGCCCGAAAAGGACGGCCAGGTCAATCACGATATGGAAGACGATGTGATCCGGGGCGCCACCGTCACCCACCAGGGGGAAATCACCTGGCCGCCCCCACCGCCGAAGACGCAGGCGATTGCGGCGCAACCGAAGGCCGAAAAGCCCAGGGAACTGACGCCGGAAGAGAAGCGCGAACAGGAAATCGCAGCCTTCAAGAAAGAGACCAGAACCCAGGTGGGTCTCCTGGCTCTGGGCGGTGCGGCGATCCTCGCGGTCGGCCTGATCGCGCCTGCAAGCTTCATGCAGCATTTCATCGTTTTCGTGCTGTCGGTCTTTGTCGGCTTCCAGGTGATCTGGAATGTCTCGCACAGCCTGCACACGCCTCTGATGGCGGTGACCAACGCGATTTCGTCGATCATCATTCTGGGCGCCTTGATGCAGGTGGGGTCGAACTCGCTCCTGATCACCGCGCTCGCTGCCCTGGGCATTCTCATGGCGGCGGTGAACATCTTCGGGGGCTTTCTGGTCACCCGTCGCATGCTCGCCATGTTCCAGAAGTCGTAAGCGGGAGACAGGGAAATGGATTTCGGATTTACCACGGCCGCCTATGTTGTTGCGGCTGTTCTCTTCATCTTCTCGCTGGGCGGGCTTTCGGGCCAGGAAAGCGCGAAACGGGCGGTCTGGTACGGGATCACCGGCATGGCGATCGCCGTTCTGGCGACGCTCATCGGACCTGGGGCGGGGCTCTGGCTCCTGTCGCTGGTGCTGATCGCCGCCGGTGCCGTGGTTGGGCATCAGCTGGCCACCAAGGTCGAGATGACCCAGATGCCCGAACTGGTCGCCATCATGCATTCGCTGGTGGGGCTGGCCGCGGTGTTCGTCGGCTTCAACGCCGACATTATGATCAACGCGGTTTCGGAGATCTACGCCGCCAATGGCGGCGTGCTGGGCGCTGTGGCTGACGGCGGCTACAAGGCGATCGGTCTGCCGAAAGAGGTGAATGATACGCTCTCGACCTTCGGCCAACTGGTCGCCAAGAAAACGGCGGTCGAGATCGGCATTCTCAAGGTCGAACTGTCGCTCGGCATCTGGATCGGGGCTGTGACCTTCACCGGTTCGGTGGTGGCCTATGGCAAGCTTTCGGGCAACTCGTCGAAACTGCCGTTCAAAATCGACACCGGCGCCAAGCAGCTTCCGGGCGGTCACATGCTGAACGCCGCTGCCGCCGCCTTTTCGCTCCTGATGCTGATCATGTATCTCTCGGGTTCGGGCTCCTGGACGCTGGTGCTGCTGACCATCGCCGCCCTGTTCATCGGCTATCACCTGATCATGGGGATCGGCGGCGCCGACATGCCCGTGGTCGTCTCGATGCTGAACAGCTACTCGGGCTGGGCGGCGGCCGCCATCGGCTTCTCGCTGGGCAATGATCTGCTGATCGTGGTCGGGGCGCTGGTGGGCTCCTCGGGGGCCATTCTGTCCTACATCATGTGCAAGGCCATGAACCGGTCCTTTGTCAGCGTGATCCTGGGCGGTTTCGGCGGCGAAAGTGGTCCGCAGATGGCGGTCGAGGGCGAGCAGGTGGCCATCGACGCCGATGGTGTCGCCGCCTCGCTCAACGAGGCCGACAGTGTGGTCATCGTGCCCGGCTACGGCATGGCCGTGGCCCAGGCGCAGCAGGCGGTGAGCGAGCTCACCAAGAAGCTGCGCGCCCAAGGCAAGGAAGTGCGATTCGCGATCCACCCGGTCGCAGGCCGCCTGCCCGGTCACATGAACGTGCTTCTGGCCGAGGCCAAGGTGCCTTACGACATCGTGCTCGAAATGGACGAGATCAACGACGATTTCCCGGAGACGGATGTGGTCATCGTGATCGGCTCGAACGACATCGTGAACCCGGCGGCCCAGGACGACCCCAACTCGCCCATCGCCGGCATGCCGGTGCTGGAGGTCTGGAAAGCCAAGCAGGTGTTCGTGTCGAAACGCGGACAGGGCACCGGCTATTCGGGCATCGAGAACCCGCTCTTCTACAAGGAGAACACGCGGATGTTCTACGGCGATGCCAAGGCGAGCCTCGACAATCTTCTGCCGAAGATCGACTGAGGTCTTGCATAGGAATTGGAGAAGCCC
>JAOXSD010000339.1 GCA_025800205.1 Silicimonas sp.
GACAATGAAGGTCACGGTGAAGAACCGGGTCACGTTGATCCCCAGCGCACCGCTGATCTCGCGATCTTCGATCACGACCAGCAACAGGCGGCCCACGCGGGTCTTCGACAGCACAAGGAACAGCGCCGCACCCACCGCGAAAGCGGTGCCGATGGTAATGAATTTGTAGACCGTATAGGGAATGCCGAAGATGTCGATCGTGCCAAAGTGATAGGCCGGCTGCCAGGCGACATAGGATTCCGTGCCCCAGATCAGCTTGGTCGCATCTTCCAGGATCAGGAAGATCGCATAGGTCACCAGCACCATCAGCACCTCGTTGCGCCCATACATGAAGCGCAGCACGCCGCGCTCCACCAGAAGCCCGCTGATTACACCCGAAATCACGGCGGCGACGGGGATCAAAAGGAACGTCCGGATCACCGGGGCGCCTGTCGCCATGTAAAGGCCGATGGCCCAGGCCGCACTATAGGCCCCGATGGCATAGAAGGCGCCATGGGCGATGTTGAGGATGCGCATCACACCGAAGACCAGGGTCAGGCCGACGGAGGAAAGGAACAACCAGGACGCAAAGCCCAGCCCGTCCACGGATATCGCGACAAGGGTCTGCAAGACGACCTCCTGTAATCATGTGAGGGAGAGGTTCGGATCGGGCGAAGTGTGCGCCGCCCGATCCGGGTGCGGGTCAGTTGCAGACCGCGCCTTCAAGGCCGCTTTCGACCCATTCGATCGACGCAACGCCCTCGGGAGGATTGACGCAGGAGGCGGGGTAGAGCCGGATGTTCTCGACCGAACCCTTGCCGCTTGCCTTGTCAAACTTGTAGGTGCCGAAGCAGATCCCCAGGATCGCCTGGTGACCACCACTGAGCGCCATCTGCACCGGGCCCGCCGGGCTGTCGAAGGTCAGACCTTTCAGCGCCTGCCGGATCGCCTCCGGATCGGCACTGCCGACTTTTTCGGCCGCCGCCTTCACCGCAAGGATCGCCTGCACCTGCTGATAAACGGCGCTGTTGGGATGCGACCCATGGGCCTCCTGGTAGGCCGACACCAGCCAGTCGTTCAGCGCATTGTCGGGGGCCAGCATCCCATAGGGCCCGCGCGCGCCGATGATCGCCCCATCGGGGATCTGGGCGCCCAGGGTTTCGATGATCGTGTCACCCACGGTCAGCACCACGGTCTGGTCGCGGAACAGCCCGCGTCCGGTGCCCTGCAGCACAAAGGCTTCCAGATCACCGCCCCAGAAACTGGTGTGGACCACATCGGCCTTGGACGACAGAAGCGAGGTGATTTCCGAGCCGTACTGACCGGCAAAGATCTTCGGGAACTGCTCGTTCACGATCTCCAGCCCGCCGTTCAGATGGGTCACGGTCTTGGAGAAATCACGCCAGGACTCCTGCCCCCAGGCATAGTTCTGGTTGATGCCCGAGAGGCTGGTCGCATCGCCCATGGTCTCGGCCACATAGCGCGCGGCACCGACCGAATCCGATGTGGCGTGGCTGATCGTGCGGAAGGAATATTCCGGCGCGGTCACCACATCTTCATAGACCTGCGGCGTGCCACAGGTGGAAAAGATCGTCAGCGCCTTTTCTTCCTCGGCCAGAGGCGCCATCGCCTTGCAATTGCCCGAAGAGACATAGCCGACGATGGCCGACACGCCATCCTTGCTCACCAGCTTCTTGTAATCGGCCGATTTCTGCTTCGAATTCTCATCGACAAAGATCGCCTCAATGGGCAGGCCCGCGATGCCGGGCGTGTTGTAAGGGGCCGGCAGGCTGCCCGCGTTGATCGCCTCGATCAGCAACTCGGCGCCCTTCTGCTGGGGAATGCCGACCGAACCCGCCGCCGGGCCGGACAGAAAGCTGATGATCCCCATCTTGAATGTCTCGTCGGCCTGGGCCGGCAGGGCGGCCAGGACGCCTGCCAGAGCCAACCCGCCGGCCAGCATTGTGGTGTTCTTTGTCATGTTCATTTCCTCCCGTTTGAACTTTTTCTGCGGTTTAGGGCACCAGGATCGACCGACCCACGGTCTTGCCATCCTTGAGTTCCATCAGCGCGTCATTGGCCTCACTGAGCGGGCGCTCCTGCACCGGCACCGGTTTCAGCGCGCCCGATTGGGCAATCGCCACCACGTCTTTGAGATCCTGAAGATTGCCGACCCAATTGCCCTGAATATGCAGCGGGCGCATGGGGAAGAAGGGCAGCGGCACCGACAGCTTGCCGCCGTAAAGCCCGCAAATCACCACATGGGCCGCGCGCGCAACGATGGAGAGCGCGAAATTCACACTCGCCTCGGCACCGACCAGATCGAGCACTGCAAGCGCACCGCCTCCCGTCAGCTCGGCGATCTGCGCGCCCGCATCCTCGGCCCCGGAATTGACCACCGCCAAAGCGCCCGCCTCTTTCGCCGCTGCCAGCTTGGCGTCATCCAGATCGACCATGATCGCGCCTTTGAAGCCAAGCGCGGACAGAAGCGACAGCGCCATGAAGCCCAGCCCCCCTGCCCCGATGATGACCAGCGGCTCATCCTTCAGCACATCGCCGAATTTGCGGATCGCACTCAGCGTGGTGACCCCGGAACAGGCCAGAACGGCGGCCTGCGACGGGTCCAGATCGCCGATGTCGACGCAGAATTTCGGATGCGAAACTACGACATATTCGGAATAGCCCCCCTGCTGCTGAATGCCCATGAAGCTGGGTTTCAGACACAGGTTTTCGTCGCCGCGCGCGCAGGTCGGACAATCGTCACAGCCGGTCCAGGAATGGACGATACAGGTCCGGCCCATGGCATCTTCGCCCGCGTCAGGCCCCACCGCCACGATCTCACCGGCAATTTCATGGCCCGGCGTGATCGGCGGACGAATGCCCCGGTCGGCCATCTGCAAGGTCTCGCCCTCGCCCAGATGATAGCAGCCTTCCCAGACATGCAGATCAGTGTGGCAGACGCCCGAGCGCGCCACCTTGACCAGCACCTGGGTGCCGGTCAGTTCGGGCAGGTCGGACTCAACAGGCACCAGGGGGCGGTTGTGTTCCAGAACGGAATAGCGGCGCATGGCTTTCTCCTTTTGATCCAAGCCGTCTCAGCTCCAGCCCGAGACGACCTTGACCTCGAGAAAATCCTCCATCCCGAAGGTGCCGCCTTCGCGGCCATTGCCGGATTGCTTCATGCCGCCAAACGGCGCACCGGCCCCGCGACGAACGCCATTGACCTCGACCATGCCCGAGCGCAATTGCCGCGAGACGCGCTTGAGCTTGTCGGAATCCTGGGTCTGGACGAAGTTCGCCAGCCCAAATTCGGTGTCATTGGCCATGGCAACCGCTTCGCCTTCACCAGAGAACTTCATCATCGCCAGCACCGGGCCAAAGATCTCTTCCCGCGCGATCCGCATGTCCGGGGTCACATCGGCAAAGACCGTGGGCCGCACATAGAAGCCGCGATTGACCCCGTCAGGCCGACCGGGACCACCTGCCACGAGCCGCGCGCCTTCGTCGATGCCCGACTGGATCAGATCCTGGATCTTGTCGAACTGCGCCTTGTTGACCACCGGCCCGATATGGGCGCCCGCCTCATTCGCAGGACCAACCGGAATGCTGTTGCAGACCTCAGCCGCGGTTTCGACCGCCGCGTCATAGCGGCTCTCCTCGACAATCATCCGGCTGGGGGCGATGCAGGATTGGCCCGAGTTGACCATCATGTAACGCACGCCCCGTTCGACTGCGGCGTCGTCGGCATCGTCAAAGACCAGATTGGCGCCCTTGCCGCCCAGTTCCAGATGCACGCGCTTGAGCGTCTCGACCGCATTGATCGACACCGCCTTGCCCGCGCGCCCCGAGCCCGTGAGGCTGATCGCATCAATATCCGCATGTTTGGCCAGCGCCGTGCCGACACCGGGGCCATCGCCATTCACCAGGTTGAAGACCCCGGGCGGGAAGCCCGCCTCGTGGATCATGTCCGCGAGCAGCATCGCACTTATCGGGCTTTCCTCGGACGGCTTCAGGATCATCGTGTTGCCGGTGACGATGGCGGCCCCCACCTTGAGCGAGATCTGATTCATCGGCCATTTCCAGGGCGTGATCAGCGCGCAGACGCCAACCGGCTCGCGGATGATCCAGCTGTCAGGCGCATGATCGCCCAGCGGTTCCTCGAAGGTGAAATCGCGCGCCACCTTGGCGAAGGTGCTCAGATGCAGCGTGCCCATGGCCACATGCATATTGGTGGCGAAATCAATCGGCGCGCCCATCTCCAGGCTGATCGCCTGGGCCATCTCATCCTTGCGGCTGTTGTAAATCTCGATCAGCTTGTCGAGCAGTGCGACGCGCTCTTCCACCGGGGTGGCCATCCAGGCCGGAAAGGCCGCGCGAGCCGCCGCTACGGCGCGGTCCACATCGGCGTCGCTGCCCAGCGAAATCAGGCTGCAGGGCTCTTCCGTCGTGGGGTTGATAACATAGTGATCCTGCGCGGTTTCGGGCATCACCCAGGCGCCATTGATGTAAAATTCGCGTCTCTCGATCATCGGGCAGACCCTCCCTGAACTGTCCATTCCCGGCACGGCGCCAGGTCGTTTCAGGCAAGGTCACACATTCTTTTTTCTCGAGAAATACCGTTCACAGCATAGTTTTCATGCAAAAATGAATGACCAAACACGCGGTGGTGGCGCATGATAGCCATTCAAAAATGTTGGTTTTTGTGATGTCTGACGGTCACTAGAGTTTCCGGGCCCTTACCGGGCGCCAAGGGAGGGGACATGGACGCGGATTACATCATCATCGGTGCCGGATCGGCCGGCTGTGTGCTGGCCAACCGGTTGAGCGCAAACCCGAAAACCCGTGTGATCCTGCTCGAGGCGGGTGGCCCGGACAAAAGCCCCTTCATTCATGCGCCCGCCGGTTTTCTGAAGCTGATCCGCAATCCGAACTACAATTGGTGTTATTCCGCCGAACCCGACGCCGGTGTGAACGAACGGCAGATCTACTGGCCGCGCGGCAAAACACTGGGCGGGTCCTCCGCGATCAATGGCCTCCTCTACGTGCGCGGTCAGGCGGCCGATTACGACCGCTGGCGACAACTCGGCAACGACGGCTGGGGCTGGGACGATGTGCTGCCGCTCTTCAAACGCTCCGAGGCTTACGACAAGGGCGCCTCCGATCTGCGCGGCGGCGCGGGCGAACTGGCGGTGACCGACGCCCGCATGCGCCATCCCCTGAGCGGCGATTGGATCAAGGCGGCCAAGGCGGCGGGCTTCCCCGAAAATCCCGATTACAACGGCGCCGATCAAGAGGGGTTTGCCTATTTCCAGACCACCATCGCCGATGGGGTCCGGGCCAGCACCGCCAACGCCTTTCTGAAACCCGTGAAATCGCGCCCCAACCTGCAGATCATCACCCACGCCCATGTGCAACGCATTGATCTTGAGGGAAAACGCTGCACCGGCGTCACCTATCGCGGGCGCAACGGAGCGACCATATCCCTGCGGGCCGCGCGCGAGGTCGTGCTGTCAGCCGGCACCATCGGATCGCCACAGATCCTGATGCTGTCGCGCATCGGGCCCGCAGATCATCTGAGCGCAAACAATGTGGCCGTGCACCACGATCTGCCCGGGGTCGGCCAGGGCATGCAGGACCATCTCAATTCGAAGCTGGTCTTTGAAAGCCGCGTGCCGACGCTCAACCGCGATGGCCGCTCACTGCTGCGACAGGGGCTGATTGCCGCGCGCTATTATCTGGGCGGGCGCGGCGGGCCGCTGTCAATGCCCGCCGCCGATGCGACCGGTTTTGTCCGCACCCGCGACGGTCTCGACGGCCCCGATGTGCAGTTCCATTTCCAGCCGTTTTCCTATGATCTGACCGGCCAGATCCATCCCTTTTCCGGCTTCACCATCACCGCCTGCCAGCTGCGCCCGGAAAGCCGGGGTGAGATCCGGCTCGATGGGCCGGACCCGGCGACGGCGCCGAAGATCCACCCTAATTACCTCGCCACGGAAACCGACTGCCGGACCATGGTCGAAGGGGTGCGCATCGCCCGCCAGATCGCAGCGCAAGCGCCCCTGACCGAGAGAATTGTCAAGGAATATCAACCGGGTGACGGGGTGGCGTCAGGCGATCACGACGCCGTTCTGGACTGGGTACGCAACCATGCGACGACGATCTATCACCCCTCGGGCACCTGCCGGATGGGCACCGGGCCCGACGCGGTGATCGATCCGCAATTGAAGCTGCACGGGATCGACGGTCTGCGGGTGGCGGATTGTTCGATCATGCCTGAACTGGTGTCCGGCAACACCAATGCGGCCACGATCATGATCGCGGAGAAGGCCAGCGATATGCTTTTGACAAGCTGATCGGCGCAACCTGTCAGGAAAGGTCAAGGGCACGAAAACGCACGGGCCGGGCATCAGCCCCGGCCCGTTTTTTGCGTATTGGGAAAAGGGTGAAGGCCATCAGACCGTCACTCCACCTCAACCCCCAGCTCTGCCAGAACCTCGGCGGTATGCTCCCCCAAAGCAGGCGCCTGGGTCAGCGGCCGCAGGTTGTGGTTGCTGAATTTCGCCGCCGGACGCGCCACGCGCACCGGGCCCAGACCCTGCTGGTCGATCACCTGCACCACCTCGTTGTGCACCACCTGCGGATCCTCGATCAGCTGATGCCGCCGCAGCACCGGCGCGCAGGGCACGTCATGGGCTTCGAGCGAGGCCAGAAGCGGCGCGGTGGCTTGGGTCGAGACCACCTCTTCGATGGTTTCCAGCCGGTCCTGCCGGTTGATTTCCCGCTTGGCCGGCGTGTCGAACCGGGGATCGGTGATCAGATCGGGCCGCCCCATCGCGTTGCACAGCCCGACCCATTCCTTGTTGGAAATCGCCCCCACGGTGACAAAGCCGTCGGCAGTGGGAAAGATCATGTCATGGGGGGTGTTGGAGGCGTCTTCCTCTTGCCCCACCACGGCCACCGGCGCCATGCCGTCGCTCCAGTTGAAGCCGAGCATCGCATCGAGCATGGCGATTTCCACATGCTGACCCTTACCGGTGACCGACCGGCTGTAAAGGGCGGCCGACACCGCCTGAGCCGCATAGACCGCGGTGATCTTGTCGACCACCACCGAGCGGATCATTTTGGGTCGGCCGGTGAGCGGATCCGACTGCATGTCGGCGAGCCCCGACAGCGCCTGCACCACCGGGTCATAGACCCGCTTTTTCGCGTAAGGCCCGGAGGGGCCGACGCCGCTGATCGAGAGATAGATCAGTTTCGGGTTGCGCCGCAGCGCCTCTTCAACGCTGAAACCAAGCCGGTCTGCCACGCCGGGGCGGAAGTTCTGGGCAAAGACATCGGCCTCTTCGATCAGGCGCCAGAGCACCTCGCGGGCTTTTTCATCCTTGAGGTCGAGGGTGACCGACCGCTTGCCGCGATTGCAGGAGACGAAGTTCGGCGTGAACCCCGCCACCTTGCCGCGCGCGCGCATGATGTCGCCGGTGGGCGGTTCGATCTTGAACACATCGGCGCCCTGATCGCCCAGGATGCCGGTGGCGCAGGGGCCAGAGACAACCGAAGTCACATCGATGATCTTGAGCCCGTCGAACGGTCCGTAGCTTTGGCTGGCATCTGTCATGTCTCATTCGCTTTCATCGCTGCGACAAAGGCGGGTCTGCCTGTCATGGTCTTGAAATAATTGTCTAATTCGGCGGGCGGGGTGACGCCCATGCGGGTGGCAAAGCGCAGGCAGGTCACCAGCAGGATATCGGCCAGGGTGAAAGTGTCGCCGAGCAGAAAGGGCGTGCCGGTTTCGATCTGGCGCACCGCCTTTTGCGCCATGCGCAGGAAGTCGTCGCGCGCCCCTTCGACCGCGACCGGGGCCTTGCCGTAGATCTGATGCAGTTCCTGATGGCGGCGGATCGTGTAAAGCGAGGCGGCGTCAAGCTCGGTCGAGATATAGGAGAGCCATTCGAAGAAATGCGCCCGTGCCGCGCCCGACGCGGGGATCAGATCCGGCGCGCGGTCGGCGTAGGTTTCCGCGAGAAACAGCATGATGGCGGTGCTTTCCACCAGGGTCAGATCGCCATGCTGAAGGGCGGGCACCTTGCCGTCGGGGTTCACCGCGCGGAAATCGGCGCGCTCCATCGCGGGCGTGCGCGGGCGGATCGGCTGGCTGTCGTAGGTGAGCCCCAGTTCGTGCAGCACCCAATGGGCGCGCAGCGTGCGCACGGTGCCCACGCCCCAGAGGATCGGTGTCACATCCTGCGCCATCGGCTCACCAGTTTTCGCCATAGGGGCGCAGGTCGATCTCATGGGTCCAGGCGTCGCGCGGCTGATTGTGGACCGCCATGAAGGTTTCGGCGATGCTGTCGGGTTTGACCAGAATGTCCTCTTCATCCACATGGTCGTCGCCGAATTTCTTGCGGCGGCGTTCGTGGATCGCGGGCATGTCGACCCCGGCATCGATGACGATATGGGCGACATGGACGCCTTTGGGCCCGATCTCGCGTGCCAGGCTTTGCGCCAACGCGCGCAGCCCGTGCTTGGCGCTGGCGAAGGCCCCAAAGCCGGCCTTGCCGCGCAGGCTGGCCGAGGCGCCGGTGACCAGGATCGTGCCCCGACCGCGCGGCACCATGCGAGCGGCGGCTTCGCGCATGGTGAGGAAACCGCCGAAACAGGCCAGTTGCCAGATCTTGCGGAACATGGTGGATTTCGTCTCGAGAAACGGAAAGGGCGAGTTGGAGCCGGCGTTGTAAAGTGCCACTTCGATCGGCCCCATCTCCGCTTCGACCCTGTCGAAAAGCGCCGTCACTTGCTCTTCGTCGCGGGCATCAAGGGAGAGGGCGTGCATCTCATGGCCTTCAGCGGCCAGTTCGGCGACGAGGGCTGCGGATTTCTCCGCATCGCGGCGGGTGATCACCACGCGGAAGCCCGCGCGGGCAAAGCGACGGGCAAAGGCCGCGCCGATTCCGTCGCCTGCGCCCATGGCCAATGCGACCGGTTTCTGCGTCTCCCCTGCCGACATGGCATTCCTCCCGTTTTGTCCTTGGGTCAACTAT
>JAOXSD010000345.1 GCA_025800205.1 Silicimonas sp.
GATCTGAACGCCGATATGGGCGAGAGCTTTGGCCCCTGGAAGATGGGCGATGACGAAAGCCTGCTGAAGATCATTACATCCGCCAATATCGCCTGCGGGTTTCATGCCGGCGACTGGGACGTGATGGCCAAGACCATGACATTGGCCGCTGAGAATGATGTGGGCATCGGGGCGCATCCCGGCTTTCCCGACCTTCAGGGATTTGGGCGGCGCAATATGAAAGTGCCCCATGACAGCCTGCGCAATCTGGTGCGCTATCAGCTGGGCGCGGCACTGGGTATGGCCGCGGCCACCGGCACAAGGGTGCGGCATCTGAAACTGCACGGCGCTTTGGCCAATATGTGTTCGGTCGACCTCGACATGGCGCGGGCCTGCTACCAAGGGGCGCTGGATGTCGATCCGGATATCATCATCATGGTGCTGGCGGTCACGAAACAGGAAGAGGCCGTGCGAGAGCTTGACTGTAAATGGGTGGGCGAGATCTTCGCCGACCGGGCCTACAATG